>NZ_JADPJJ010000142.1:0-1188 GCF_023073375.1 Bradyrhizobium sp. 197
ATAGCCCTGATAGCGCAGCTTTTCCGCATAGGTCAGCAATTCCGGGTTGATCGTTGTCGCTCCGATTGCGGTTCGGATTCTGTTCATGGAGCGGCGCACCGCATCAAGGAAGGCCGCGCTCGCATTTTCCATCAGATGCCAGCGGTCGGCGACCTGGATGGCGTTCGGCAGCGCCTTAGCTGCTGCCTCGCCATATCCACCACCGCGATCCCGCGACACAATGTTGATCGCTGGGTGCTTCGATAGCCACGCCCGAACGGTCGCAGTCTCTCTGTCGGGCAGCAGGGTAACGATCCGCCGACGCTCCAAATCGCACACGATCGTCCCGTATCGATGGTTTCTCCGGAACGCCCAGTCATCGATGCCCACAACAAGCAATGGATCGGTCGGCATCGCCGTCCGCCGACGGACCACCCGTAGCAAGGTATCGTTGCTGACAGGCAGCATGAGCCGCTTGGCGAAGCTTGCCGCCGGCCGGCCGCCGAGCGCCAACCCCAAGTGATGAACGATGTATTCCAGCCGTGCTGTCCGGCGCCGTCGCAGCGGGACGATGTCTTCTCCGAACCGCTCCGCGAAGATCCGCCGGCGGCAATGCGGCACCTCACATGTGAAGCGCCGCGTGAGCAATCGGAGGCGCACCTTTCTGCCCGCTGATGGCAAATCGGCAACGTGCCGGACGTAGCGGCTATGGATGCGGCTCGACGCTGTCGCGCACAAAGGGCACCGAGCCTCCGCAGCTTCCGACCTAACAGACAGAATAAGCGAATCCATTGAGTCACTTACACCATCAAACACCAAACCACTCGGTACTAGCGATGAGATTTGAAAGCCCGTCCGCATGGCGCTGATTCTCCGTTTGAGAACCACAGTCGCCCGGCAAACTTCATCGGAAATGAGTCAGACCCAAATTTGCAAACGATGACGTAATTGCGGTCGGCGCTCGTGGCAGACAAACTCCGTTATCGTTGAGCCCTCGCAATCAAATGATTCGAAGGAGCTCCCATGAAGCAGTACGTCGGGCTGGACGTCTCACAGAGAGAAACCGCTGTGTGCGTTGTCAACGAGACTGGTCAAGTAATCTTCGAAGGAAAAGCCAAGTCTAATCCTGGTGCCTTGACTGACCTGCTTAACAAACATGCGCCTCATGCCGAGCGTATCGGCTTCGAGACCGGTGCGATGGCGAGTTGG
>NZ_JADPJJ010000125.1:0-1161 GCF_023073375.1 Bradyrhizobium sp. 197
GAACTGAACCGCACGGCGGCGGCGTATCCGTCAGAGCGGTGCATCCATGAGCTGTTCGAGGCGCAGGTCGCCAAGACGCCGGATGCGGTGGCGGTGGTCCATGCGGACGAGCGCTTGAGCTATGGCGAGCTCAATGCGCGGGCCAACCGGCTGGCGCATCATCTGATCGCACTCGGGGTGAAGCCGGACCAGCCTGTGGCGATCTGCCTTGAGCGCGGCGTGGCGATGGTGGTGGGGCTGCTTGCAATCCTCAAGGCGGGTGGCGCCTATCTGCCGTTGGATCCGGCCTATCCGTGCGCACGGCTCAAGCAGGTTCTTGAGGATGCGCAGCCGCAACTGTTGCTGGCCGATGCTGCGGGACGATCCGCGCTGGGCGCCGATGCGCTGGCCGATCTGACGGTGGTCGATCTCGAGACGGCGACATCGGCCTGGGCGAAGCTGCCGGCCTCGGATCCCGACCCGCGTGCGCTTGGCCTGACCTCGCGCCATCTCGCCTATGTGATCTACACCTCGGGATCTACCGGCACCCCAAAAGGCGTCATGGTCGAGCATCGCGGATTAGTCAATCTGATAGCTTGGCATGTGCAAACGTTTTGTCTTCAACCAGAAACCTGTTGCGCACTCACTGCCGGACTAGCATTCGATGCCAGCACTTGGGAGCTATGGACTGCGTTATACAACGGCAGCACATTGCTTCTACCTCCCAGAGCGGCAGCGGGAGATTCGCTCCGCCTGCTAGAATGGTGGCGTGATCAATCGCTCGAAGTCGCCTTTCTGATCACGCCGCTGGCCACAATCGCGTTGGAAGACAAGCTGGTAAATCCCACATTGGAGTACTTGCTTGTTGGCGGTGATCGTCTCCACCGTATGCCCGCGTCTCTAACACCGCCTTTAAAGCTGATAAACAACTATGGCCCTACTGAAGCTACGGTCGTGGCGACCTCGGGACGGCTCTCCATCGAAAACGCAGTGCCGCATATCGGCCGTCCGATTGCGAACACGCGTGTGTATCTGCTCGATGGCCATGGCGCGCCCGTTCCGTTGGGAACGGTGGGAGAGCTCTACATTGGCGGGGCGGGGGTCGCGCGTGGCTATCTGAACCGGCCCGAACTGACGGCGGAGCGGTTCTTGGCCGATCCGTTCAGTGGTGAGGTCGGCGCA
>NZ_JADPJJ010000161.1:0-1154 GCF_023073375.1 Bradyrhizobium sp. 197
ATCTTCGCCCATTGGGCGTCAGTCAAAACGAATCGGTCCATCCCAAGCTTGAATCACAACCAAGCCCCGATGAGAATCCTGAATCCCAACAGACCCTAGGCCACCACGCTCAGAAACAGGCCAGTACCCGGCGGGGGTCATGGCTCAACCGTGGCCGGTGCAAGCTGATCGTTGAGATAGATCAACAATCAAGCTGCTCGTCCCGCTTTGTCAGGGGTGCAGTGTGAAACGGCCTCAGCCGTGGGCAGGGTGGGCTGAGGCCGTCCACTACTAAGACTCCGGGCAGGTTGGGAACGGCACCGGAGCAATCTATAATGCGCTCGATTTCCACTTGTTCCCGAAGAATGGTCAGCGGCAAAATCGGCGGCTTCGCGAGGGTCGTAGGTGAGCCCTCCATCATCCGGGCCGCAGTCTCGTCAGTGATCCTGTACAGCGTCGCTCCCATGCTCGCCTCCACAAAGCGCAGAATTGCGCTGTGGAAGGGCGCTCCTGAGTCGGGGCGAAAGCCGCCTTCACCCTTACTGCCGGACGAGCTTACAGCGCATACCGATCAGCATTGTGTAGGCAAGCCGCCGCCAAATCAGGTTCATCAGGACTAGCATTTGGCATCCCCGTATCTGATGCCGCCACTTTCGACCCGCTATATTTCAAGAAGATTTCGCCGGGATATGAAATTGGCTTCGTACCGGTGATGGAGAGGCAGCCCGGCCGGTCACGCTGGCGGGCCTTGTTCTCCGTTGACAGAACTCATACCAATTTGGGCGCTGGCCTGCTTTAACCCTAGTGGCCTAAGATTTTCGTGGTGGCCTGCTTTGGAACGAACCCATCAAATGTTAATTGATGCCCCGAAAACCGCGCAACGGGGCGGCCAATGTGTGAGAAGTGCATCGACCTAGACAAGAAAATTGAACGCTACAAAGCGATGCGGTCCCGGATCACAGACCAGATTGCGCTAGACGGTATAGGCCAGCTTATTGCCGAGCTGATGGCAAAGAAGGCCCAGCTACACCCGGAGCAAAAAGAGTAAGGCCGCCTCAGTTGGCGTCGGCGGCAAGGGGCTCGCATGTTCGACTTCGATCTATTTTCCAAACGCGAATGGGTGGCGATGATTGTCGCTTTCGCGGCTGTAACTGCTCTCACCCTCTACGGGTTTT
>NZ_JADPJJ010000145.1:0-1141 GCF_023073375.1 Bradyrhizobium sp. 197
CCGTGATCACCGTGCGTCCCACGAGCGGGACGAGTCTCTGTCCCGGATGCGGGACCAGTTCTGGGCGGATCCATAGCCGATATCAGCGGCGCCTAACCGATCTGCCGCTTGCGGGGCGGCAGGTTCGCTTGGTGGTCGTGGCGCGCCGCTTCCGCTGCGTTACTGCTCTCTGCGGTCGGCGTATTTTCACCGAGCGCTTCGATGACGGCGCTCTAGCACCGTGGGCGCGGCGAACGACCCGGCTCGATCTGATCGTCCATCACCTTGGCCTCGCCTTGGGTGGCCGCCCAGCGGCGAGTTTTGCCCGTCGACTTATGCTGCCCGTGAGCAACGACACGTTGCTTCGGGTGGTTAGAAGGCGCGGGTGTCCACCCTTTGCTGCGCCGAGCGTTATCGGCATCGACGATTGGGCCTGGCGGCGCAATCAGCGGTATGGAACTATCATCTGCGACCTCGAGCGGCGACGACCGATCACTCTCTTACCCGACAGAGAGCCAGCCACTGCGCAGGCCTGGCTCGCGGGGCAACCACAGATCGCTGTGGTCGCGCGCGACCGCGGCGGCGGTTACGCCCTTGCTGCGGCCAAGGCACTCCCGCACGCCACCCAGGTCGCCGACCGTTGGCACCTCATGGAGAACGCCAGCCACGCCTTCCTGGATGCGGTTCGCAAATCCATGCGCCAGGTCCGCATCGCGGTTGGCTCCGCCACCATAAATCCCAACTTATTGACCGCCGCCGAGCGCATTCAATATGAGGGTTATCTTCGGCGAGAAGACACCAACGCGGCAATCCTCAAACAGGCTGAGACGGGCGTCTCCATAAAGGAGATCGTACGGCTCACCGGCCATAGCCGGGGCCTCATCCGCAGGGTATTGCGAGGTCAGCGATCCGACGTGTTCAGGGTGCGCGAGAGCTCGCTCGAGCACTACCTGCCATGGCTCGATGTTCAGTGGGCCGCTGGTCATTGTAATGGCGCCGACCTGTGGCGTTGCCTCAAGGCGCAGGGATTTAGAGGCTCGGTGCGAGTCGTTACCGAATGGGCGACACGCCGTCGGCGTGCCGAAATGCCCGATGCTCAGAGCCTGCAGCGCGTACCGTCCGCGAGAACTATCGCCCGCCTGATGACCAATGGCCGCGATAC
>NZ_JADPJJ010000133.1:0-1122 GCF_023073375.1 Bradyrhizobium sp. 197
GCCTCAGATTCTGGGCGATGGCGGCTAGAACAAACTCATCCTGGGCACCTTGCGGGCCGCGCAATCGGAGCCGACCAAGCTTCAGGATGCGCTTCAAGTGTGCGAACCTCATCTCGATCTTCTTGCGCTGACGCCGAGAGAGCTCGAAGCCCTCGGTGCCAGCGAACGACCGGGCAACGTCTCGGGCATGCTCATGGATATCGCGCGGGATCTTGCGTGATGGTTCCTTTGGGCAGCACTGCGGCTTGAGCGGGCATACATCGCGGTCGAGCTTGCTTGCACGATACAGAAGGGTCTTGCCCTCGTGCACGGTACCGCTCGTCCCAAGCCGCCTACCACCCGGGCAGTGGTAAACGTCGCCGATCGGGTCATATCGAAAGTCGCTCCGCGAGAAAGTGCCATCATCCCGCTTCGACTTATCGAACACAGGGATATGTGGCGCGATGCCCTTCTCCTCGACCAGCCAGTTCAGCATTGGAGCCGCTCCGTAAGCGGTATCCCCGACAAGTCGCTCTGGCTTGAGACCGAAGCGCTCCTCGGTCCGTTCGATCATGGTCTTTGCTGCACCGACCTCGGCCTGGCGAATGGCGCGGGAGGCCTCGACATCAACGATGACGCCGAACTTCACGTCGATGAGATAGTTGTCGGAGTACGCGAAGAATGCCGGCCCCTTGTGAGCGCCGGTCCACTGCGCTGCCGGATCGGATGGCGAGACAAATTTCGGGATGACATCGCTGGCGGCTCCCCACGCCGGATCGTCGAGGGTTGCCAAATACTCCTTCACCGCGCGGCTAGACCTGGCCGGATCGCGATCCCTGCGCCAATCGTGACCTGCGATCGAGCGCTGCTTGTTCGCGTCGGCCGCAATCAGGCTCGCATCGACTGCAAATCCTTCGCCACCAACCAGACCGGCGGCAATGCATGTCTCGACAATCCGTTCGAACACGCGGCGCAGAACATCTCCATCGCGGAAGCGCTCGTTGCGGGCGCGCGAGAACGCCGAATGATCCGGGACAGCGTCCTCGATACCGAGCTTGCAGAACGAGCGATAGGCGAGGTTCACCTGCACTTCACGGCAGATCAGCCGTTCCGAGCGGATCGCAAAGACATACCCCGCGACCA
>NZ_JADPJJ010000046.1:0-1122 GCF_023073375.1 Bradyrhizobium sp. 197
CATCGGGACAGAGGCACCGGGAGCACGAAGGTGCGGGCAGGCCGATGCATTCGATGAGCCGCGAGCTCGAGTTAGTAGCTGGCCGCCTCTGCGACTCGCCCGGTTGCGCTGAGAGCGCGAATCCGTACTTGGCGTGTCGCCCGTAGCTCCCGTCATGTGGTCTGATTGGCAGGAGGTGCGAATGCGACGGGTGATTGGCATCGACGTCCACCGAACTTTTGGGGAGGTGGTGATTTGGGAGGATGGCAGGCTCCGACATGCGGGCCGGGTTGATATGACGCGGACTGCGTTGGAGGGATTTAGCAAGACCCTGCTTGCCAGTGATGAGGTGGTGCTCGAAGCAATGCCAACAGCATGGCGGTGTCGCGGGTTCTCGCACCGTTCGTGGCACGGGTGATTATCGCCAATCCGCTGCAGGTGAAGGCGATCGCCCAGGCTCACGTCAAGACCGACAAGATCGATGCCGGCACGCTCGCCAGTCTGCAGGCGGCCGGGTACCTGCCGCAGATCTGGACGCCTGACGCGCAGACGGAACGCAAGCGTCGGCTGGTGGCGCGGCGCTACCAGGTCGTGCGGCATCGCACGCGGCTTAAGAACGAGGTGCATTCGATCCTGCACGCGCACCTGATCCCGAAGTGCCCGCATGCCGATCTTTTCAACGGCCGCGGCCGGGCGTGGTTGGTCGCCCAACCGTTGCCGGACGATGAGCGCGCGGCGATCGATCGGCACGTCCGCGAGCTTGACCGGCTGGCGGAAGATCTGGCCCTGCTCGACCGCGAGATCGCGCAGGACGCCATGGACGATTCCGCGGTCAACAGATTGATGACGATCACCGGCGTCAACTTGGCGGTCGCTGCCGGCATCGTGGCGGCGATCGGCGACATCAGCCGGTTCAACAGCCCGCAGAAGCTGGTGAGCTATTTTGGGCTGAACCCGCGGGTGCGGCAGTCCGGACTGGGCGCCGCCCATCACGGCCGCATCAGCAAGATCGGCCGCAGTCACGCGCGCGCCATGCTGGTCGAGGCGGCCTGGGCAGCGGCCAAGGCGCCCGGTCCGCTGCATGCGTTTTTCGTGCGCATCCGCGCCCGGCGCGGCCATCAGATCGCCGCGGTGGCCGTGGCC
>NZ_JADPJJ010000186.1:0-172111 GCF_023073375.1 Bradyrhizobium sp. 197
GCGCGGATGGAACATGCTCGAAACATTGTCCCGATGCCCCACACAACTCATCCACAAACTCAGCGTCGCCTAACCGAGCAAACGGACCTGGGCAGTTACTAGACAAGGAGCAATGTCGAACGAACAATATCCGCTTTAGCGCCGGCCCTTCGAGCTCGAACCGAGCAGATCATGCGTTCCGCTGATGCTCACGGTTCCCGAGCACTCGAAACCGCCGAAAATTCCGCAGGAGCCGGTGACCGTGACACGCAAATCCTTGCGCTGGTACATGTCGACCGAAATGCCCAGGCGCGAAAAGTCGTTCGCGCTGTTCGGCAGAATCAGGTCGATATGCTCTGCCGCCCATTGCGGTATATGCTTGTTGCTCTTCCAGAACAGTTCATTGCCGGCGTGATGCAAAAAGTTTGGGCCCACCGTCAGTGCACCACCTACACCCTCGAACGCGAAGCCCGTCTCGTCGATGTGAACGTTTACCCGATCGGGTGCCACCGCGAAATGTAGCGAGGTGATGTCTTGTGGCTGCGGGTCCTTGCCGAATTGCGAGCTGTAGGCGTCGCCCCACTGTCCGCGATCGCGTCCAAGCCCGAAACCGTGCCGCCCCGGAAGATCGCGCGTTGAGAGTGGCCTGTCGGAGAGCTTTGGACGCCAGATCTCCCGAAATCCCTTGCCGATTGTGGCGGCCATCGACAGGTCAAGAGCCCAGTGCGATGGCTTCTCGGCACTTTGGCCTTCGGCGAAGGCGTCGAATCCTTCCGGCGTCTTGGCGATACGCAGCTTCTTGGTCAGATCTCGCCAGTGCTTCGGCAGGAAGGTGACGCCATCGAGTGTGTTCGTCGCAGCCGCGACACCATACTTCTCGAGTTGGTGTCGGATGTAGGGCTTTTCCTCGTAGAGCCGCACATCCGGGTTGGGCCCCGCAAAATACTTTGTCAAATCGATCTGCGGCCGAAACATGGTCAGCCGTGCCGCGATCTTCCGGTAAGTGTCGGTCGTCGTCGGATCGGTCGTCGTCATGGGGCGCCTTCCGCGGCAATCCTCCGCCTCAGATTAGTCTCGCCCGAACGGGTTCGGGTTCAATGCCGGCGCATTCGATGAAGCTGGCGCCCGGCCCAGGTCATGCGAAGTCATGTCGCGCCAGCGCAGTGTTTGAACCTGCCGATCGGAAACGGCGACCACCATCCGTGGGGTAGTGTGAACAGTGAGGACGATCAATGTCACTGCGGAGCAGGGTATTAGACGTACTCAATGGCCCGGCGGTCGCACGCATGCGCTTTCGGTTTCCGATCCGCGGCAGCCACGTGACGATTGCGCCGCAAACGTTTCATCACGTTGCCCGGGCGATCCGGTTGGGGCAGGTCACAGTCGCGGTTCCGACCGATCTCGCAGCGGGTGTTGCTGCGCAATATAACGATGTCGCGCGAACCCGAGCCGACGGCACAGCGGTTGCGGCTAATACGCTTGAGGTCGTGTCGGCGACGGGCCGGCTGGACGCAGCCTATATCGTCCACGAGAGCCTGCACGCGGCATACGATCTGTTGCGTACCGGCCTTGATGCCAATGCGGAAGAGGCGTCTGCCTATGTCTGCACGGCGCTCTATTGCCGCATGACTGGCCTGCCCCGCCCTCGCTGGGCCAACGGGCCGATCTACGCCAATGCCGCAGAAGTCGCCCGAACACTGCTGTCCCAGTATCAGAAGGGCGATCCCGGGATTCCCTGGGTCGGGGAGCATGAATGGAAGATGCTGCGCGCAGGTGTTGGTTTTGATCCGGTCTATACCAGCGGCCCCGGCGGTATTCTCACGGGATGGCTCCTCGGCCAGCAATATACCCACGACGGCTAGAGTGCCGGGGACCGCATCCGTTTCAGGAAACGGCAGGAGCTTCCAACTCCTGCCGTTCATCGCCAACGGAGCCGTGCACTTGAGCGCGTCACGCGACCAGCAGGCCCAGCTTGCCGACCATCGCAAGCGAGCGTTGAACGCTTTCTCGCATTGACAGCAGTAACGGCTCGGCTGGTTGCCCGGCTCCATCCTTCTGGCCTATCCGGATGGTAGGGCCGAATTTTTCTGTCATTTCGGCCGTGATCTGGTCGATGGTCCGCGCACCGTCGAGCAATTGCAGGAAATCCCTGGTCCGGTCGTCCTCCAACTGCACTGTTTGGTGGAGGAGGTTGGTGACCAGCGGACCTGTTTGCGCTTGTCTTCGCGCGAGCAGGCTCGCCTGCGGATGCTCCGTAGCTTCCTTCAACAAAAAGGGACGCGACAGCAGGAACGAAACCTCGCCGCTGCAAGCCAGGATGAACATCGCCTCAGTCAACACCTTTTGGTCATCATATGCCTGCCGGTCGCCCAGCAGCGCGCGGGCGCCATCGAGCAACTCGTCAAATGATAATGCCCGCGGCCAAGCTCGGCCGAGACATAGATACGCGGCCTTCAATAGCGGATTGATTAGCGTGACCCTGCTGCCGTCCTGGTTCTCGAATTCCATCGCGGAATCGTCTGTCACGCAGGAGTCGGAATGGACCGGGTTGGTCGTGCTCAGCAAATGGAACCGGGTAACGAAATCGAGGTCGATCTGGCGGGATAGCGAAATGCTGTCGTGGCAGAGCAAGGTGCGCCGAAAACCGTTGCCGTCGATGAAGTCCTGATATTGATCGCGCGCCATGAACTCGCTTTCCGGGAAGTGCTGCAGCGCTGCGCGAACCTCCTCGGAATAGCCGGCAAGATAGCGTCGTGAAAAATCAGCGTCGCCCAGGTATTGCAGGCCATGGCGGCTTGCGTCTTCGGCGACCTCATGCAGCAGGAAGGCCTCGGCGCCATCATCGAGATCGTCGTGAAATAAAAGCTCGTCGGGCGACTTGAGGACGCGGTTGTACTGGTCGCGCATAACCGCGCCGTGCACCGAGTCGGCCTTGGAGCCGTCGCTCAGGAACTTCAGGATCGCGCGGGCCTGCCCTACCTTCTCCTCCATGCCGGTGAGGCGGCGGGTGTGATACCGCATCATGTCGCGGACCATGTCGCGAAGATGCGAGAATGGGTGCGCGTTGTAGCTGACGTAGCAGACCCCGCGCGGAGCCAGGTTCTGCTTGAAGATCATCATCATCTTCTCGCGCACTGCCGGTGGCACCCAGGAATAAACGCCGTGCGCGATGATGTAGTCGAACCGTCCGAAGCTTGCATCGACATTCATGATGTCGCAGTGGAGAAGCTTGATGTTCTCCAGGCCCAATGTAGCGACATTTTGCTGGCCGCGCTCGATCGTCACGCCGCTCAGGTCGACACCGACGAATTCGCTGTTCGGGTATTGAAAGGCCATCGGCAACAGGTTGCCGCCGACGCCGCAGCCAAGCTCCAGCACCCGGCAACGCTCGACCGGCGCCGGCTGCATGCCGTAAACGGCGGCCATGGTAGCAAGATGGTTGGGATGAGTAAGCCCATAAACATGGCCCGGGTAGTAGACCTCGTCGTATGGCGTTGGACCGATGTTCGGGTGACGATGCTCGGTTTGAATGTTCATCGTGCTCAATTCCACGAATATGCGAACTTGTCGTTATCGATCGAGACGCGTGCTTCCTTCACCTCTTCCTTGGCGAGCGACTTGCTGAGGAATTCGCGCGACAGCTCGGGGAGCAGGGTGTTGGTGATGATGTTGTCAATCATTCGCCCACCGGAGTCCGGGTCGTTGCAACGCGACACAATGTGCTCGACGACCGCGTCGTCATAACCGAAGGTCGCGTTATGATTGTCGCGAAGGCGCCGTCCGATGCGGTCGAGTTGCAAACGCACGATCCCGGACAGCATCTCGTCCGACAGCGGGAAGTACGGTATCGAGACGATGCGTCCGAGCAGCGCCGCTGGGAACACCTTCAGCAACTCCGGCCTTAGCATCCTGGCGAGCTCTTCCGGCTCGTCGCGATACTTTGGATCGCGTGATAGGCCCATGATCAGATCGGTGCCGACATTGGTGGTAAGGATGATCAAAGTGTTCTTGAAGTCGATCCGCCGCCCGTTGCCGTCCTCCATGGTTCCTTTGTCGAATACCTGAAAGAATATTTCATGGACGTCGGGATGAGCTTTCTCCACCTCGTCGAGCAGAATGACGCTATAGGGCTTGCGCCGAACGGCCTCGGTGAGGCGCCCACCTTCGCCATAGCCGACATAGCCGGGAGGTGCGCCTTTCAAGGTCGAGACGGTGTGCGCTTCCTGGAACTCTGACATGTTGATCGTAATCATGTTTTGCTCGCCGCCATAAAGAGTCTCGGCAAGCGCCAGGGCGGTTTCGGTCTTGCCCACACCGGACGGGCCAGCCAGCATGAACACGCCGATCGGTTTCGACGGGTTGTCCAGCTTGGCGCGACTGGTCTCAATTCGCTTGGCGATCATCGTCAGCCCATGGAACTGGCCGACGACGCGGCGGTTGAGGATCTCCGGTAGCTTCAGCACGGTTTCGATCTCGTCGCGCATCATCCGGCCGACCGGGATGCCGGTCCAATCAGAGACAACGGACGCCACCGACTGCTGATCTACATGGGCATAGACCATTCGCTTTTCCGGATTGATGGTCTCAAGTGTGTCGAACTTGCCGCGCAGCTCCGCGCGCCTGACAGTCGGATCTTCGCCTTCTTTGGGCTGGGACAGAATCTCTCGAATGCTCCGGATATCCTTGACGAGTTCCCGCTCTGTGGCCCAATCGGATTCGAGGTTTGTCTGCTTGTCCTTCAGTGCCGCAATGTCTTTGTCGATCGCCGTGATGCGGTCGCTGTCCTCAATCCCAAGATCGCTGTCGCTGACGAGTGCTGATCTCTCAGCTTCACGAGCGGCAATCGCAACGCGTGCATCCTCGATCAGGGCCGGCGTCGCGCTCTGGCTGATGGCCACGCGTGCCGAGGCGGTGTCAAGCAGGCTGACCGCCTTGTCCGGCAACTGCCGCGAAGGAATGTAGCGGTGGGACAGGTTGACCGCTGCGACGATCGCAGCATCCGAGATGCGAACGCCGTGGTGCTTTTCCATCGGACCGAGAAGTCCGCGCAGCATGATGCAGCAGGTCTCCACATCAGGTTCGTCGATCTGGATCGGCTGGAAACGTCGTGTAAGCGCGGGATCCTTCTCGATATACTGGCGGTATTCCGCCCATGTGGTGGCAGCGATCGTGCGCAGCGTGCCACGGGCGAGGGGAGGTTTCAGGAGATTGGCCGCATCACCAGTGCCGGCCGTGCCGCCGGCGCCGATCAGTGTGTGGGCTTCATCGATGAACATGATGATGGGGGTAGGTGAGCTCTGGACCTCGTCGATCACCGACCGCAAGCGCTGCTCGAACTCGCCCTTCATGGAGGCGCCGGCTTGCATCAGGCCGATGTCGAGTGCGCAGAGCCTTACATTGCGCAGCGGTGGCGGCACGTCGCCCGCGGCAATGCGCTGCGCGAAGCCTTCGACAACTGCGGTCTTGCCGACGCCAGCCTCGCCGGTGAGAATTGGATTGTTCTGCCGCCGACGCATCAACACGTCGATCAGTTGGCGGATTTCTTCGTCCCGGCCAAGGATCGGATCCATTTCGCCCGATTTGGCCTTGGCGGTGAGGTCCTGGGAGAACCGGTCGAGCGGCGTCGTGCCCTTCGGACCCGCTTGGGCCGCGCCTTCCGTGCCGGCGCCAACCAGGCCCGAACCGTCCATCGGCCGCATTGTCTCCTCGTCGGAGCCGGTCCAGACAGCGCGGCGTTCAGCCGCCAGTGCGTCGACGTTGACCTTGGCAAATTCCCGCGAGAGGTTGTTCAGCGTGCGACGAATATCGTTCGATTTCAGGCCTGCCACAAGCAGATGACCGGTGCGGATTTGGGTCTCGCCAAAGAAGAGCGTGGCATAGTGCCAGCCGCGATCGAGCAGATCGATGACCGAATTCGCGACGCCCGGCATGTCGGTCTCGTTCTTAGAAAAGCCGCTGATCACGCCGGCAAGGTCCGACAATAAGCGCGCGCGGTCGAGCTTGTAGTGATCGACCGAGAGGCTGAGATCGTTGCGCTCCTGCTGCAGAATATGAAACAGCCAGTGCGCAAGCTCGACGTTGCGATTGCCGGCGCTCTTTGCATGGCGCAGGGCCTGTATGAAGGCATCATAGCCGGCCCGGTTCAGCTTGCCCGTTACAGCTTCAATGCTGATGTCGGTCACGGCGGCTCCTCCTGCTCAATTCCTCCGCGGATGCTTGCCATCACGCGGAAATTGCTTCAAATTCCATAGCATTAGGCGATCAGCGCGATGGATAGGTTCAAATCGCCGCGGCATTGGCTGCGGCGCTCCGGCGGGCTCTCAATCGCTCGCCGAGCTGAAAGCGGGCATCGCGGCGATATTCTTCCGTGGAGGCCCAGTTCGGTGAGACCCAGGAGGTCCATCCAAGTCGACCACTTTGTCCGAGCCTGACCGGTACAACCTCTCCCGCAGGAATGGCGAGCTCGACCTCCCATTCCAATTCGTCGCCGATATAGAAGAAAACGGCGTCGGCCAGTGGCTCCGACAGGTTGGGTGTTTCGGTCGGCAGGAATTGTTCGTACTGAGCAAATGTTCTGACAAAGATCCGAACTCTGATCTTGTCCTCGACGCTGAACACACGTGAGCCGAGAAGGGCGTCCTGACCGAGCCTCGCATGCGTTCCGCCGAGCCGGCTGCAGTGACTTGGGTCGAATGAGAGCCAGGTGCCGACGAATTCGTCGATCTCGACTTTGACCTCGAACAGTCCTTGCAGGAACCGAGTCAACCGTGATGCACACTTCGCCCTGGGCGCGACCAGTCCAGCGAAGCTGAGCTTCGCCATGTCAGGTACCGTATCGCGATCGGCGAAAACAGCGGAGCCCAAGCCGGCGAAGGAGCCGACATAGGCAATGAAGCGATCGTCCGCGGGGCGGTCATGCTGCGCGATCGGGCGCGCGTCGGCCCAGGCACGAAAGAAGAGTTGCAGGAAGCGTCCGTTGAGGAGGTCAAGAAAGCGCGGGAAGGCGTCATCCCGCATCAGCCACCAGCTGAGACTTTCATCGGTGGTGGCAATGGGCAGGGCGCCCTGCGGGCCCAGGAGGCCGAGAAATTTGACGAGTATCCTGAGCCGGCCACTCTGGTCGTCCACCGCCGCGAGGTTCGAGGCGGGGAACTCCAGATAAGGCACTTGGCCGAGTTCGATATATTCGTCGCGGCGCGCGGCACTGTCACCGATCCGCGGTCGATCCGGGTTGGCGCGCTCGAACTGGCGTAACGTATGGAAGAAATCGAAACGCCAGGGCTCGGCCTTCATCTGGTCGATCAGCGTCATAGCGGTCTCCGCGTGCCCATGCGCGGCGGCCATCGCATGATCTCGCCGCGCTCCGGCGTCGAGATGACCGTCTGGGTGAAGGTGTTGAAGCCGGAATAGTCGGCGAAGAAGCGTTCCAGCACCGCCCCGAGCAAAAATACGCCGCTGCCCTCAAATGCTTTCTCGTCGAGCGTGACGGTAATCTCCAGGCCCCGTGCTGCGCCGCTGCCGGTGCGCTCACGCACGCGCCGCACCACGGGGCGGCTTTCTATGCTGCGCACGCCGCGGATCTTGCGTTCCGTGGCGTCGTCGAATTGGTCGGCGAACAAGGACAGCATCTCGCGCAGCGCTGCGGCGTTCTTGCCGCCACCGCGCTCGACGAGGCCAAGATAGTTGAGGCTGAGCATGTTGATCAGCCGCCAGCTGACAATCCCGCTGTTGGCGATTTCGCTGCGGCTGCGCAATTGGGCCACCACTGGCTCGCGCGGCGGCGTGGGACCGGCGACGCACATCAGATCAAGGGATGTGTCGTCCAGCAGGCGAAAATCGGCGCCGCCCTGGCCGACCGGCAAGTGCTCCGTGAGATGGCGATTGGAGCAGAGAGCCCGAACGCTCAGTTCGGCGACAGAGCCTTTGCCGCTCAATTCAACGGGCTCGAGCAGTGACAGGAACATGTCCGTCCCGGTGTAGTCGGAGGAAGAACCGTATGTCTTTTCTTCCACTGTGCGGCGCCGAGGTAAGCGGCGGACGGTAAAATAAAGCCCGTCGACCGACCCGCTGGTCCGGTCGACGGCGGCCGAATATAGCGGGCGCACGGGCCGCTTATCCTTCTCTGCCGGAAGGTGCGCGTAGACTTCGAGTACTTGGTGCGGTTCGTATTCCAGATAGCGGCTGCGATCTGGCACCACATGGTACTCGTGCGTATTCGACTTGACCGGAATGCGATCACTCGTCTTCTCGAACAGATTGATCGCCGGCGCGGTATAGAGCCTGAACGTCTCGGGGCGCACCGAGGCGGCCAACCGTGAATTGTGTTCATCGAATGCGAAGACAATATCGATCGATTTGCTGCGCAGCCGTGACATCACGCTGCGAAGTCCGGTGAGGGTAATGCCGAGGAACTTGCGTGGAAACATGAAATATTCACGCAGCAGCTCCGAGCCACGAAAGATCCGGTTGTCGTTAGGAAACAGAGACTCGTTCTCGTCGAAGCCAATTTGCTGCACGCTGTCATGGGGGGCACGAGTCACCACCGGATCGCCGAAGTCGTCGAGATGCCGGAAGTAGACCCCCCTGCAATTCGAGAGCAATTGCTCGTAAAGCGCGATGGCGTCGGATTCCGCACCGGACAGGTAGATCGGAAGCTCGCTCACGCGGCAGCCTGCGAACCAGGTTTCCGGCTTGGTCCGGGCCTCTGCGTCCGGCGGCTCCTCGTCGAGCCGGGCCGCACTACGATGAGTCAACGATAGCCTCAGCCCCGCGATGACATCACTGCCGACCGGGATACCGAGCGCCTGCAGAGCGCCCGCCGTCGAGAAATACTCGGCGCTTGTGACGTCAAATGGCCAGAGCACGATGTCGCGGCAAAGTCGAAACCGGCAGGAAAGACTTCGTTCTCTCTCGCGATAGGTCGCGTCGAAATAGGCGCCGCGCGCGATCTTCCTGCCGTCGCGCAGCGCCGGGTCGGCATAGGGTGGCCGTGCGGTGACCAGCATGGCCGAAGGTGTCGGCGCAAGATAGTTCGGTACCAGTTGCTCGAGCAGGTTTGCAGTGAATTCCGGGAACTCGTGCTTGAGCTTGAGCTGAACGCGGGCGGCAAGAAACGCAGCGCCTTCCAGCAGTCCCGTGATCATCGGGTCCGAGCGGTCCCGGATCAGGCCGCCGAGGCGCTCTGCGATACCTGGATATTCTTCGGCGAAATCTCCCGCCTGCTCGTACAGCAATGACAGTTCACGATTGTAGAAATCGAGGAATTCGCGATTCATGCTAAAGTCGATTGATCTGGATGTCGCCGCTGTCGAGGTCGACGTCGGCGACAAATTCCACGGGGACGTTGAGCGGCTCAGCTTTGAGGTCGGCGTGAACGATGAAGCGCAGCTTCAGCTGCTCAGGACCGACCGAGCCGTCGCGACGAACCCGGATCGTCTTGCGATCCAGTCTGGGCTCGTAGGTCGCTAGCGTCTCGCGCAACGCGTCGGTGAGTTCGTCGTCCGTAACCTCGTCGATCGAGCGGTGGGCGATATCGGGGAAGCCGTAGTTCAGGATCGATGTCCGGACGCAATCCCGGTCGCTCAGATCCAAGGTCGATTCCAGAGCAATGGTATTGAGAAGTGTTTCAAGGTCATGAGAGACCTCCCGCCGCAACAGCGTTTCCGAGATCGGAAAGCGGCCTGCGCTACGCCGCCCGGCAATGACCCGTTCACCGAATTCATCGCGCAAATTGAGCTTCTTGCGCGCATCGCGAGCTTCATGAGCCAAGCGAAAGGCCAGCATTAGCGGGGGAGAGAGACGATCCCTCTTTGGAGTAATGGTCATTTACCGTCCCCAAGACGCCAGGCTCGCTATGCCCTTTCGCGGAGCATCAGCTGGTCTCCAGGATAATGTCGCCTCGGCAGGCGGTCGGGCTCGCAACCGCTCCCGCCGAGACGTCAACCGCAGTCGCACCGTGCGGCGCCGGTTCGCGCTAATCGCAACCGGCGCCAAGCAGAAGCCGACAATCAGGCCCATTCCTTGTTGGCGGGAACGTCCCAGCCAAACACCGGCGCCGCTCCAGCGCCGCCTTTTTCCGTCTGGGTCTTGTACGTCATCTTGACCTTCGCGAAATTCAGACTCACGTTTTCGGTGAGGCGATCTTCGCCGTGCGATCCGCCCGTCGATACACTCGAGACCAGAATGTGCTTCATCTCGATCTTGAGATACTCCAGCGGATTTTCACCCGCCTTGCGGACCGTGAGAATCGCCGTATCAATGTGCTTGCCGTTCGCACAGACTTTGAAAAGCTCCGGCGTGGCCTTGTCGACGAAGTGCGTGAAGTGCAGATCCTGGATGCTGACCTTGCCGGCGCCGCCGCCCGAACCGCTGTGGAAAGTGCCTGACTGGCTCTCGCCGAAAGACCAGCTCAAAATATCGATTTCGTCCTTGTGCTTGTCGTCCAGCGACTCGCCCTTGATCGGGTCGAGTTTCAAGAAGATGTCGACAGCCATAGCATAGTCCTCTCAAATTTCTGCGTGGTTACGGTTGCGATGTTGCGGCGTCAGGAACCGGGGCCGGGTAGGCGTGAAACCAGGCTGAGGCCGACGTCCATCGCCTCCAACTGAAAGTGTGGACGAAGAAAGAAGCGCGCGTTGTAATATCCCGGATTCTCCTCGTTTGCGATGACTTCAACCTTCGCAGCGGCCAGTGGCTTGCGCGCTTTCTGAGCTTCTGACGAGAGGGCTGGGTTGGCATCAACGTATTCGTTGATCCAGGTTTGCAGCCAGATCGTCAGCTCATCCTTCTCCTTCATGGATCCGATCTTGTCGCGAACCATGCACTTCAGATAGTGCGCAAAGCGGGACACTGCGAACATGTAAGGTAGTCGTGACGACAGGTTGTCGGACGCGGTGGCATCCACGCCCTTTTCGCCGAAGTACTTCTTCGGCTTGTAGAGTGACTGGGCGCCGATGAAGGCGGCCTTGTCGGTGTTCTTGCGATGGATCAGCGGGATGAGGCCCGCCTTTGCAAGTTCGTGCTCGCGGCGATCACTGATGGCGATTTCGGTCGGGCATTTCAGGTCGACGCCGCCGTCATCGGTCGGGAATGTGTGCGTCGGCAGGTTGATAACTTCGCCGCCGGACTGCACACCGCGGATGCGCGTGCACCAGCCAAACTCCTTGAAGGCGCGGTTGATGTTGACCGCCATTGCGTAGGCGGCGTTGATCCAGCCGTATTTGTCGCCGGTGTGTCCGTCCGTCTCCTCTTCGAAGGCGAACTCTTCCACGGGCTCCGATTTCGCGCCGTAGGGGAGGCGGCCGAGCGCGCGCGGCATGCATAGGCCGAGATAGCGCGAGTCGTCCTGATCGCGCAGTCCCTTCCATGCGGCATATTCCGGCGTGTCGAACACCTTGCCGATGTCGCGAGGGTTGGACAGCTCGGTCCAAGAGTCCATTCCCATCAGCGTCGGCTCGGCGCCGCTGAAGAAGGGGGCGTGCGCGGCGCCGGCGATCTTGCTGAGATCGCGGAGCAGTTGTACATCGGTGGGGAGGTGACTGAAATAATAATCGCCGATCAGGCAGCCGAAAGGCTCGCCACCCAGCTGGCCGAACTCATACTCATAGATCTGCTTGAAAAGGGGGCTCTGGTCCCAGCGCGCATCGGGATAAAGCCGCAGATTCCGATACAGCTCGTTCTTGGAGACGTTCATCACCCGGATCTTCAGGTTGGCGTCGGTCTCGGAATTGAAGACGAGGTAGTGGAGGCCGCGCCACGCACTTTCGATTGCCTGGAACTCAGGTGTATGAAGAATCTCGTTCATTTGCGCGGTCAGTTTCTGGTCAATCCGCGCGATCATCTCCTCGATGGTGTCGAGGACGTCCGACTTGATGACGCTCGTGTCCTTCAACGCCTCTTGAACGAGCGTGGACACGGCATTTTCGACTTCGGTTGCAGCACGTTCAGTGCGCGGCTTGAAACTTTGCTTCAGCAGGTTGGCAAACTCATCAGCTTCGACGGTTTTGACCTGGGTAGTGCTCTCTTTGTGAACAGCTTCTTTTGCCATGGTCCCCATTCCTTCCTTAGCTCTCGGTGCCAGGTTCGGTCGACTGGCTTGTCGCGCGTTCCCGCAGCGCTGCCATCAGTTGAGGATCGGCGAGCAGTTTTTTCAGCTGGTCCTCGGCGGCCACCTTGCCATCCATGTAGCGCAGCAGGTTGGCGAGTTGTTCGCGCGCCTCGAGCAGCTTGGCGGTGGCCGGCACCTGGCGGGCGACTGCCACCGGAGTGAAGTCTGCCATCTTGTTGAAGTGCAGGTTGACCGAGATCTTTTCGTCGGATCCATCGCTGAGGCGATTGGCGACGCGCGCCGTCACGCCGGGCTGGATTGCGGCCATGCGGTTGTCGAAATTGTCCATGTCGAACTCGAGGAATTTACGCTCCTCGACCTTCGTCTTCTCGACGCCAGGGTTATTGCCGGAAAGGTCGGAGAGGACGCCCATGACGAACGGCAGTTCTATAAGTCGCTCGGCGTCATAAGGATCTTCGTATGTGATGTGCACGCGTGGTGCGCGGTTTCGTCGAATAAATTTTTGACCGCTGTCAGTAGCCATGGTTTCCCTCATTACGAAATCGCTTTAAACATCGAATTTGCGCGACGCAGATTGACTAGGGCGCTTCAAGTTGCTGCGGTCGGCAAACATCCTTGTGTCCAATTAGTGCCCTCGACCGAAAGCTCGGTTCAACGCGATCTGTCGATTGTTTTAAGCGCTCCCTCAGGTAAAACATCATTCAAAAGGCTGAGGAAATCTCGTTGTGCAAGGTCGCGCGCGCGATCGACCAAAAAGGGGATCGGGCTGGACGGCTCCGCGGTTCGGAAAAACGACGCCACCTTCGTCAGCAGGCCCAAGGCCTGCGCTCTGTTTTCCGCCGAAAAAACAATATCTTGGGCGCTCTCATCGGTCGTCGATGAGAGCGAGGTCGCGAGCTCCGCCATCCGTTCGATCGGCAGGTCGAAGACCTTGTCCCGCCCGATATTGATCGCAGCGCTCTCCACGTGGGACGGCACCAGCATCCGCATCACTTCGATAAATGATTTGCCGACCATCTCCTGCGCTTGACGTACCAGCAACAGCGCCGGGTTGGATGGTTCCATTCGGGCAAAATAGGCCGCCGCTGCGCCGAGCGCTGCGGACGCCTGTGCAGATGAAGCCAACATCCCGGTGGTGTCCAGCGGCACCTGTGTATCGACGGAACCGGCATCTTCCGCAGTTGCGGCAATCGCCGCGGGATCACGCAACGCGACAAGACCCGCAAGCCAGGCAGCCATGCCGTCAACCAAACCGGAGAGCCTGTCGAGGCTGATAGGTTGCCCCGAGTTCATCTTCTCACGCCAGGTCGCCTTGATGCCTGCGATTTCAGCAGCGACCGCGGAGCACCGCGCGCTGGTTGCCTTGAGAGTGTCGAGATCGGTCTCGCTGACGATGCGCTCGATGGTCGCGAGATCGAGCCCGTCGGCGTCGGCGTCGCCGGCGGGAATTTCGCCCTGGGCGATTTGATAGGCACGGTAGTTGAGGTTGCCGTGTCTGCGGTTCTCAATCAGGGGAAGGAACTGGAGCGGGTTGATCACGGTCGGAAACACGTCGATTGCTTCGACCGTGACGGCCCGAAGCGCGTAGTCGCCGTCCTCGCCCTTCGGATGCACCGCTTCCCACTGCTCGCGCAGCAGCAAGTTGGTCGCCCTCAGGCAGTAAAGAAAGCCGTCGAGGTCGCGGTTGAGGATTGAAAACTTGGCCAGCAGCAGGTTTAGGCGCAGATCGCGGGTACGCGCCAGAAGGGGCTGTGCGGCGGCAAATTGGCCGGCAAAATCGACTGCCTTTGGATCGAAGCGTCCACGCTCCCCATTGGCATTGACGACCTCGAAGAACGACATTGGCAGCAGGGATTCCGCACCTGCGAAGAAGTTCAGATATTGGACGTCTCCGATGGCGTCGAGATCCGGCCCGCAGGGATCGTCAGCGGTAATGGGCAGCGTCAGGGAGGCGACATCAAGCATGCGAGGATCGTCCATCTGCTCGGTCACGGCTCCGCTGCCGAGCCCGTGACGACTAGGGGATCGCGCGGGGGCGTATGATCCGATTCTATACCTATGGGTCAGATGCCTGCTGATCTTGGTTCATTTCCGAAGATGCCATTTTCGCGTGAACCGGCAAGCTCTTGGAGCCGACTACTTGATGGCCAGGGTGGTTCTTTGGACGGCTGTCGTGAAACGTCAGGAGGCCCAGCCCCGGGGCGGACTTGCCGGCACTGCCAGTGGCAGGCAGGATTTCCGCGGTTCTTGCATAACGTCTGATCAGCTCTTTGCAGCGGGTCATTCGATCGAAGGAGGGAGTTTAAGCCCACATGGGCCAGCTTACTCAGGATACCCGCCTCTGCGAACTCAAGACGCCTCTTGGCAAGGACGTTCTGGTTTTTGCCGGATTCGAAGGCTCGGAAGGTCTCAGTGAACTGTTCGAGTATCGCATCGAGTGTCTCAGTGAGGATGCCGACCTCGACTTCGACCGAGCCATTGGTCAGCAATGTACGCTGACGATAAAGCTGCATGAAAAGGAGCGCGAGTTCAGTGGCATTCTGACGGAGGCCCAGTGGCTCGGGGTAAACAACGACTATTTCAGCTACCGGATCGTGCTGAGGCCTTGGTTTTGGCTGTTGTCGCGGACCACCGATTGTCGGATCTTTCAGGACAAGAAAGCGCCCGACATCATCAAGGAGGTCTTCAACGAACGCGGTTTCACCGATTATGAATCCAAACTGACCGAAGAGGGGTCCTGTCCGAAGCTCGAATATTGCGTTCAGTACCGCGAGACTGACCTGAATTTCGTGTGCCGGCTGATGGAACAGCACGGCATCTACTACTTCTTCAAGCACGAGGGCGGCAAACATACGCTGGTGTTGGCGGACTCCAAATCGTCGCATAGCCCGATCAACGGTCTTGCTACGATTCCCTATATCCCATTGACGGGGGCCGATCGTCGAGGCGAGCAGCATATCTACGAATGGGTCTCGGAGCGCCGGTTTCGGACCGGCAAGATCGAGCTCAACGACTACAACTATCAGAAGCCCAACGCGCAGATGGTCAGCGACGCCAAGGGCTCCGAGCACTACACCCGGTCGGAGATGGAGTTTTACGACTATCCAGGGAAGTTCAAGGAAAAGTCCGACGGCGAGCGCTACGCGAAAATCCAGCTTCAGGCCGAGCAGGCAATGGACCGGAGGCGCCGCGGCAATGGCGATGCCGTCAACCTGTTCCCCGGTGGGCTAACGAAGCTTGAAAAGCACTCCAAGGATTCGCAGAACGTGGAATATCTCGTGGTGCGCGCCACGCACTCGTTCTCGATCGAATCTTATCGCACCGGCGGTCCGAGCGACGCCGGGCAACACGTTTATTTCGGCAGCTACGAGTTTCTGCCGAGCGATCGGCCGTTTCGAGCGCCGATGCTGACCCCGAAGCCAAGTATCAATGGCATCCAGACTGCCAAGGTGGTGACCAAAGACGACAATTCGAGTGAGGAAATCGACGTCGAGTCGCTCGGCGAAATCTACGTCCGCTTTTTCTGGGATCGCAAGAAGAAGCGGTCGTGCCAGTTGCGGGTCGCCCAGGTTTGGTCTGGCAAGCGCTGGGGCGGTCAGATCATCCCACGCGTCGGGCAGGAAGTCGTTGTCGAATTCCTGGAGGGGGATCCGGACCGGCCCCTGGTGATCGGCACCGTGTACAACGACGAATACAAGCTGCCCTACGATCTGCCGTCGAAGAAGACGATTGCGGGATTGAAGTCCGACTCCACCAAAGGCGGCGGCGGCTTCAACGAGTGGAATTTCGAGGACAAGAAGGGATCCGAGAAGATCACGGTGCATGCCGAGAAGGACCATGACGTGACGGTCCGCGACACCGAGACACGGACCATCGGCGAAGCTGCATTCGGCGGCGACACCCGCAAGACCATGCTCAAGAAAGGCAATGACAAACTCGATATCGAATTGGGCGGTCAGCACATCACGCTGGCCATGGACCAGTCCGTCAATGCGGGCATCAGCATCACGCTCATGGCCAACGCCAATATCACCCTGCAGGTTGGTCCGAGCCAGATTATCCTGACCCCGGCGGGTATCGTCATCAACGCGCCGACGATCGCCATGACAGCGCAGGCCGGCATGGCGCTTGCTGCAGGCGGTCCGCTGGTCGCTCACGGCACTCCAACTCTTGTCGGTTGACGATCATGGGGCAGGTTAGATTCGGCACGGTACAGGATCTGTTTCAGGCCTATCCCTTGGCGCGCTATGATGTCGGCAGAGCCGACGCTGACAAGCCTTCGCTGGATTTCCTTCAGGAGGCCGCCGACGCGTGCAATTGGCACCCCGCCGTGTCTTACTGTGCCTACCTGCTTCCAAGGCGCGTGGCAATTGGCTGGGGATGTCGCTCTCTGCGACGGATGTTCGACCATTTCGATGCCAGCGATAGCAGGTCGCTCAATATTGTGGAGACCTGGGTCCGGCAACCGGACGAGCAGTCCCGGAACAAGGCGCTGGCTGTCGGCAATGCCAACGATCCCGAGCAGCCAGCAACGTGGCTGGCGCTGGCGGCCGGCTGGTCCGGCGGAAGCGTGGTTCCCCCGGAATTTGCGCCCGTGGAAGCCAAGCCAGATCAGGCCGCACGGGCGGTGCGTACAGCACTGCTGATTGGCCTCTGCCGGCTCCCCCGTGACTCCCGGGACCAGATAATGACGTCATGCCTGGAGGATGGTATTCAATTGGCACGCGGCGAACCGCGCCCTCCGCGCTAACGAGACGATGTGATGGTGCTGCGCTTTAATATCGAGAACGAACCGAATCTTCCGGACGGCGGACCTGTGTCGTTTACGGTCACCGGCAGGCGTTCGGTCGATATTGGCCGGGACCGTCACCTCGACTGGACGCTGCCGGATCCGGCGCGGACGATTTCCGGAAAGCATTGCGAGGTGCACTTTCGCGACGGTGGCTATTGGCTGCACGACGTCTCGACCAACGGCACCTTTCTCAATGGTGCCGACCAGCGCATGCGCGGGCCGCACCGCCTGCGCGACGGCGATCGGCTCACGATCGGCCACTACATCATCGGAGTTTCGCTGGAGGCTGAGGCTGGCGGGCGCACCCTACACCATGAGGCGCAACTGCACGAACCCTCGGGCCAGCAGCATGCGGATTACGGAGAGCTTTGGACGGCCGATCGTGACGTTCCGCCGCCGATCGATCCGCAACTGTTGAAGAAGCCACGCGAGGCTCCGCGGCCCGTCAATCCGGGGTTCCTGGATTGGGCGGCGAGCGTCCCGGCGCCGGGTGTGGACCCATTTCGACGGTCATCGCCGATGTCTCCGTACCAACCGTCCGTGCAGGACGACGACATGAACTGGGCAGCCGGTCCGGTCACCGCGCCGAAACCGCAAGTCGAGCGCCCGCCAGCCATGCCGACTCCACGCCGGCCGTCGGTGTGGATCGATGATGAACCAGCCGCCGCCCAGCCGCCAGCATCGCCATCGCACCCGCAGGTTGAGACGCCGCGCCCGGCGCAAGCAGCAGACGAGGGCCCTGTCACGGCCAAGCCAGTCGGTGGTACCGACTTCGCGCGACTGATGGCGCGCGCTGCAGGATTGCCGGACAACTTCTTTGCCAGCAAGTCCGATGCCGAACTCGCCGAGCAGCTTGGCATCATCTTGCGTATGACCGTGGACAATCTGATGGCGCTGCTGCAGGCGCGAACCCAAGCCAAGCAGCTGACCCGTAGCACCAGCCAGACCACCGTCCAAGCGCTCGAAAATAATCCGCTGAAATTCTCGCCGACCTCGGAAGAAGCGATGCGCATCCTCTTTGGGCCGCCGACGCGCAGCTATCTCGACGCACAGCGCGCCTTTGCACAGGGCTTCAGTGATCTCAAGTCACATCAATTGAGGACCTATATGGCGATGCAGCACGCTGTCCATGAGCTGATTGCCGGCATAGATCCGACGCTGATGGCGCGCGAGCTCGAGCTTCAGCGTGGCGCAAGCTCCTGGCTCGGCACGAACAAGGGCAAACTCTGGGACGAGTTCTTGACGCGCTGGAAGGCGCATCTTGGCCGCGACAACAGCGCGCCGATCGAAACCTTTATGTTGTTTTTCTCGGACTATTACGACCGCGGTGACAAGCCCGGTTCAAAGTAAACTTTCGGCGACCACGCGGTTGCCGACAATTTCTAAGTGGATGTATGAATGTCTTGGTACAGCAAGGTTTTCTGGTCGGAAGGTCTGTTTCTGCGGCCGCATCATCTGCAGCAGAACGACCGCTACATCGAACACTTGCTGGAAAAGCGCGTTCGCTACACGACACCATACCCCTGGGGCTTTGCCCAGCTAGAGATCGATAAGGATCTTACCGAACAGAGCAAATTCGCGGTGCGCAATGCGTCCGGCGTCATGCCGGACGGTACGCCCTTCGATATTCCTGCGGACAGCCCAATACCCGAATCGATCGATGTGCCGGAGACGGCCGCAGGCCAGATCGTCTGGCTGATGATGCCGGTCGCGGCGCCAAACACCCGCGAGGTCGACGAGGACCGCACCGACAGCGCCAGTCGCTATGTCCGTACTTCGGAAACCTTCATTGACTCGACCTCGGCGCTACGCATCGAGGAAGAGATCGACATCGCTTATCCGCGCTTGTCGTTCGAACTGCGCAAGACGAGCAAGCCCGGATACATGGGCCTCGGCATCGCGCGCATTCTCGAGGTGCGCGACAAGAACATCCTGTTCGACGACAAGTTCGTGCCGCCGATGCTGGTCTGCGCCGCGCATCCGATCATCGATGGCTGGCTCAACCGCATCATCGGCTGGGTTGAGACTAAACTCGACGAGCTGGCGCGTTACGCGGTCGATCCGTCATCCGGTGGTGGGTTGCAGAGCGTCGACTATCTGGTCCTGCAAGTGCTGAACCGTACCATTCCCGTGCTGACTCATTTCCAGCGCTCCGGCAGCGTGCACCCCGAGCGCCTGTACGAGGAATTGCTGAGGTTCGCGGGTGAACTTGCGACGTTTTCCACGGCGGAACGGCGGGCGCGCAACTATCCGGCGTACAATCACGACGATATCGAGAACGTCTTCACACCCTTGGTCAGCGACATCCAGGACTTCTTGAGCGCGCGGCTGGGCCGGCGGGCGATCCGCCTGGAGATCATCGAGCGCGCACAGAATGCGTTCGTATCGCCGATCCGCGATCGAGCGCTATTCCGAAATGCGACCCTGGTGCTGGAGGTTGCCGCACGGCGGCCGCTTGTGGAGATCCAGAACGATTTCCCGCACCTGTTCAAGGTCGGGCCGAACACCAAGATGAACGAGATCGTGCACGCAAACCTGCCGGGCCTGACGCTGGCGCATTTGCCGACGCCGCCGCCGCATATCCGGGCCATCACGGATCACGTCTATTTCTATCTCGACCGCAAGTCGCCGCTGTGGCCCGAGTTCAGTACGGCTGCGTCGATCGGAATGCACTTTTCCGGCGACTGGCCCGAGCTTGAGCTGTATCTTTGGGCTATCCTGGAAGACAGGCCATGAGCGACAAGGACAAGCCGGTCAATCCTTTCGGTCGGGGCGAACGGACGATCATCCGTCCCAATCCCGGCGGGAAGTTGCCGCCGGCGCCGACCTCTCAGCCTCCGCCGGGCGAGGGGCCTGCAGCACGCCCGGCCTATTCGCCATCACCCGTACCCTCTCCCGGCGCGCCAGCGCCACCATCATCCTTTTCGCCCGTTCCACAGGGCTCGAACTACGCCTCCGCGCCGGCCAGCCATCCAGCCGAGGAATGGATCTCGACACCCGCGCAAGGCCACGTGCCGCAACCCATGTTGCCGCCAGGGCCGCCGTTGCGCGTTGACGATCTGGTCGCGCCAAATGCCAATCCGGTGATGCGCGCTGCGGGCCCGTTGCTGCAACTGCTCGGTCGATTGCGGGTGGCGCTCATGCGAGCGTCATTCGCCAGCCTGATGGAGCAGGTCGCGGACGCGATCAAATTCTTTGAGAAGGACATCCGTTCAGCGGGCATTTCCGAGCACCAAGCCAACACAGCGAAATACATCCTGTGTGCCACTGCCGACGATATCGTGCAGCACATCCCAACCGAAGAGCGTCACGTCTGGACGCAATATTCGATGCTGAGCCGGTTCTTCGGCGAGCGTGTCGGCGGCGTCCGTTTCTTTGAGATCCTCGACCATTTGAAGGTTGATCCACTGGTCAACTATCCGGTCCTCGAACTTCAGCACACCTGCCTTGCGCTTGGTTTTCAGGGCATCCACCGGACGTCAGGGGGCGGACTTGCGAACCTGCAACTGATCCAGCGCAACCTCTATGAATTGCTGCGCCGGGTCCGGCCGAAAACGATGAGCGACCTGTCGCCCAACTGGCGCGGGCAGGCGCTGGCGGGACGCCGGCAGCGTCTGCGTGTTCCGGTCTGGCTCGTGGCAGCCGTCGTTGCCGCGCTGCTGACCGGGTCCTATTTCGTTCTGCGGACGCTCCTCGCTGGGCGGGCAGAGAATGCTGCCGAGGTGGCGCTCGCGCTCCATCCGGACGGCCCGATCGAGCTCAAGCGTCAGGTCGTTGCACCACCCCCACCACCGCCGCCTCCGCCGCCGCCGGATCGCATTACCCAGTTGCAACGCATCCGCAATGCGCTCGCGAAGGAGAACACCGCCTGTGCCATGACGGCGGACCAGACCCCCAGCTTCATCGTGATCAGGGTCTGCGACCTAGCCTTGTTTGCGTCGGGCCAGGCGACCATCCTCGACGGCTTCAAGCCGATCGCACTCCGCGTCGCAGCAACCCTCGACAAGGAGCCGGGACGGATCCGGGTCGTCGGCCATACTGACAGTTCGCCGATCCGCACAGTCCGCTTCCCGACCAATTTCGAGTTGTCGGTCGAGCGCGCCAAGGCGGTTGCCGCGGCACTGAAACCTGGTTTGACCGATGGTTCGCGCGTCGACGTTGAGGGCAAAGGAGCAGATGCGCCAATTGCCAGCAACACAACGCCCGAGGGACGCGCCAAGAACCGGCGCGTCGAGATCTTTATCGAACGCAGCGAATAGGCACACACCGCCGGATCAGGTGGTTTGCGACGGGTACGGTTAGATGCTTGCCAAGGACATTCTCCGCATCGTTCTCTACGGAGTCGGGCTCAGCTCGCTCGGAGCGGTGATCTATTTCGCCGGTCCCTTCATCGCGTTCGGCGATTGGCGGCCGCTGGAGAACCATATCGTCCGGCAGATCGCTATTCTGCTGCTCACCACGGCCGTGGCAGGCATCGTTGGCCTCAATCTGTTCAAGCGGCGCAAGGGTGCCAAGGAGATTGCCGATGGCATCGCTGGTGCAGACCAGCCCGTCAGCGATGAACCGGTGCTCAAGGAGCGCATGAAGGATGCGCTCGCGACGCTGAAGACCGCCAGCGGCAACAAGTCGGGCTATCTCTACGATCTCCCCTGGTACGTCATCATCGGTCCGCCCGGCGCCGGCAAGACCACGGCGCTGGTCAATTCCGGGCTCAAATTTCCGCTCGCCCGGGGGGCGACGCCCGCGGCGATCGCAGGGGTCGGCGGTACCCGCTACTGCGATTGGTGGTTTACAGAGGAGGCGGTGCTGATCGATACCGCCGGCCGCTACACCACCCAGGACTCCAACAGCAAGGCCGACAAGGACAGCTGGCTGGCGTTCCTGGACATCCTAAAGAAAAGCCGGTCGCGCCAACCGATCAACGGCGTCGTTGTCGCCATCAGTATCGAAGACATCCTGACGCTGCCGAAGCAGGAGCTCGCACTTCATGCCGATGCCATCAGGATGCGCCTGCTCGAGCTGCATCAGAGGCTCAAGGTCAGCTTCCCGGTCTACGCGCTATTTACCAAAGCGGATCTCGTTGCCGGCTTCACCGAGTATTTCGCCTATCTCGGGGAGGCCGGCCGCCGCCAGGTCTGGGGTGCCACGTTCCAGACCGCCGACAAAACCCAGAATCTCGTGGGGCAGATCCCGGTCGAGTTCGATCGTCTGCTGGAGCGCCTGAGCGAGGAGACGCTCGACCGTCTGCAGGACGAGCCGACGCCCCAGCACCGCGTGCAATTGTTCGGCTTTCCGGCACAGATGGCGCGGCTCAAGCCCCAGATCCACGATTTTCTCAACCTGATCTTCGAGCCGACGCGCTATCACGTGAACGCGAACCTGCGCGGCTTCTACTTTACCTCGGGTACGCAGCAGGGCACGCCGATCGATCAATTGATCGGGTCGCTGGCACGCACGTTCGGCGCTGAGGAGGTCAGTTCCGGATCCTATTCGGGCACGGGCAAGAGCTTCTTCCTCGCCGATCTGATTTCCAAGGTCATCATCGGCGAGGCCGACTGGGTCTCGACCGACCGTGCCGCGGTGCGCCGCGCGCTGATCCTGAAGGCCGCGGCCCTGTCATTGATCGGTCTGGTCTCGATCGGACTGATCGCAGCTTGGCTGATGAGCTACAAGCGGAATTCCGATTTGATCGAGCAAAGCCTGCAGGCGGATAGCGAGTATGCAGTCGCCGGCGCGCCACTTATCAAGCAGACGTTGATTGCCGATCACGATCTCGACAAGGTGCTGCCGCTACTCTACCGCCTCCGCAACGCCCCCGCAGGCTACGGATCGCGCGGCGAGTCGGTGCCTCTGTCGGCTCGCTACGGGCTCAGTCAGCACGCCCGGCTGCTGTCGCCCTCGAAAGCGGCCTATCATACCGCGCTTGAGCGCATGTTCCGGCCGCGCCTGCTGTATCGCCTGGAGGAGCAGCTCAATGCGCGCATAAACGAGCCTGCTTTCGTCTATGAGGCGCTCAAGGTCTATCTGATGGTCGGCGGCCTGCAGTCGCCGGACCGCGAGCTGATCCGCTCCTGGATGCAACGTGACTGGGCGGATAACCTCTATCCTGGCGCCACCAACGCGGAAGGGCGGCGTCTGCTCGACGAGAACCTCGTGGCAATGTTCGACCTCGAGACCGAACAGCAACCGCTGGTCGAACTCGACGGCCGGTTGATCAAGCAGGCCCAGAGCTCCTTGGCGCGCCTGAGCGTGTCGCAACGAGCCTACGAGTTTCTGAAATCAGAGGCTCGCGCATCGATCGCCGGCGACTGGATCGCCAGCCGCCGTGGCGGCCCCGACATGGGCGTCGTGTTCGAAACCACGACGGGGCAGCCTTTGGACGCCGTGCGGGTACCTGAGTTTTTCACGTATAACGGCTTCCATCAGAAGTTCGTTGCCCGGCTGTCCGGATTGTCAGAGCGGATGAAGCGGGAGCGATGGGTTTTGGGAGATGCCGGCCAGCAGTCGGCCATCGACCAGCAGTACGACAATCTGGCCGGCGATCTGCTCAGCATCTATTCCAACGATTTCGTGACGACCTGGCGAACGGCGCTCGGGAGCCTGCGCCTGAAGAAGCTGCTCGCCGACAAGCCGAAATATGAGGTGCTGCGGGCGCTTTCGGCGCCGACCTCGCCGATGCGGCAAATTCTGGAATCGGTGCGCGACGAGACGGTGCTGACCAAGGAACGGGCGAAGCCGGCGAGCGCTTCGGCTCCAGCTGCCGCACCGGCGCCAGCACTCTTCACGAATGCCCAGGATGGACCGCCTGGCGCGATGATCGAGGCGCAGTTCAAACCTTACCACGCGGCGCTCGAAGGCGAGAGCACCCGCCGGCCGATCGACTCGACCGTCGCGAACCTGAACGACATCGCGCAGAACCTGACGCTAATCGTCGAGAATCCCCAACTGACCGCACAGGCCACAGCCGCGCTTCAGACCCAGGTCGCAGCGCTCCGCAACAATGCCTCGCGCATGCCGCCGCCATTCTCCGACATGCTGCGAGCAGCAGCCGCGGAGTTCGAAGGCAGCATCGCGGCTTCGACCGCCGGGCAAATCCTGCAAACGTTGCGCGATCAGGTCACGCCGGTCTGCCAACAGACCGTGACTAACCGCTACCCGTTTATCCGCGGCAGCGGCCAGGAAGTTCCGCTCGCGGATTTTGCCAAATTGTTTAGTCCGAATGGCGTTATGGACAGGTTCTTCACCCAGTACCTAGCACCTTATGCCGACACGTCGCGGTCGGACTGGGCTTGGCGAAAGGAGAGCCCCGTTGGTCGGTCGTTCTCGCCCGACACGCTCAAACAATTCCAGAATGCGGCTTATATCCGGGATGCGTTCTTCCAGACGGGCGGCGGTGTGCCCGCCGTTTCATTCGCGATCCGACCCCCTGGGGCACCGGGGCCAGGCGTGACAGTTAAGACCGAGATCGGCGGCACCACGATTGCGAGCCCAACCATTCCCGGATCGGCCCCTTCGTCCTTGTTCGGCGGCCCGCAACCTACGCCACCGCCACAGCCGCAGAGCAACTCGCCGACTACCGTCCTATGGCCGGGCCCAGCGCCGCGAACGGCAATTTCAGTCAGTAACGACACCGGCCCGCCATCCGTGCTTGAGCGCATTGGTCCCTGGTCGTTGTTTCGGATGCTGGAGGCAGGCTCGTTAGTGGTGAAAGCGGAAACGGCCACCGCGAGTTTCATCGTCGCCGGGCGCGAGCTCAACTATCAAATTTCGACTGGATCGTTGCGCAACCCGCTGAACCTGTCAGTGCTGCGCGAGTTTCGTTGCCCGACCGGGATATGACCATGCGTTGCGGGATATTCGGCAAAATCGGTGCGAAGCGCGATTTCATCGCGATCGCGACCCCGCGCAGCTTCCTGGAAGCCTGGGAGCCATGGGTACAGGCTGCGCTGTCAGCAAGTCGCCACCAGCTTGGCCCAGGATGGCAGCAGGCCTTTCTGACCGCGCCGGTCTGGCGGTTTTGGCTCGGCGCCGCGATCTGCGGCACGACAGTGGCGGGTGCGATCATGCCCTCGCTCGATGGGGTGGGGCGATACTATCCCTTGACCCTGCATGCGGTGACCGGCGAGGCCGTCTCGCTGCCGCCGCCGAGCATTGATCCGCAGGACGAATGGTTCGGGCAAGTGGAGGCGTTCCTGCTTTCGACCCTGGATCGGGCCGCAACCTTCGAGCAGATCTCCGATGCATTGGATCGGCTTGCGGTGCCACGACTGCAGGAGACCATCGCCGGCGATCCGCCGGTCACGTCGCTTGGTACTGCGGCAATGGGGAGGGCTTCGGCGGTCGAAGCCTTCGCGGGGTCGTTTGCAGCACTTTGCGCTGCCAACCCACAGGTCTACGCCGCGGCTAGCTTCTGGTGGACCGCCGGAGGGGAAGGCTTCCCGCCAATGGCGCTGAGTTGTCGCGGATTGCCAGACCCGTTTCACTACGTCACGCTGCTGACCGGTGATCTCGGCCTCGCGGCATCGGGGAATGGATGACGCGCGATGGTGCATATTCCGTCCTTGTTCGATGTTGGTAGCGTCACCCATGCCGGACGGGTGCGGGAGCGGAACGAGGATTCATGTTTGGTACGAACTGACGTTGGCCTGTGGGCGGTCGCCGACGGTATGGGGGGGCACGAGGCCGGTGATCTCGCCAGTCGCATCGTAGTGCAGTCGCTTGACGCGATCGGCACGCCAGAATCAGCCGCAGACCTGCTGGCGGAATGCGAGGAGCGGCTTTTCAGCGCAAACCAGCAGATACTGGCGCTTAGTCATGAACGACAGGGTGCCACCGTCGGGACCACAGCGGCGGTTCTGCTCGTTCGCGATAGTTACTATGCCTGCATATGGGCGGGTGACAGCCGGGTCTATCTTATCAGTCGCGGCGCAATTCGCCAGGTGTCGCATGATCACAGCGAACTGGAGGAGCTGATCGCAGAAGGTGCGCTGTCGCGCGAAGACGTGAATGATTGGCCGAGCAATGCCATTACGCGTGCCGTCGGTGTCGCTGATGATCCGGAATTTGAGGTGGTGACAGGCCCGGCCGAGCCGGAGGATATCTTCGTGATCTGCAGCGATGGCCTGACCAGGCACGTGCAGGACGACGAGATCCTGCAGCACGCGGCTACGCGACGCGCCCAGGCGGCTTGCGATGACATGCTCGCGCTGGCTCTTGTTCGTGGCGGGCTTGACAATTTGACGATTGTGATCGTGCGACTGCTGACGCCACGATCTCAGGAGACGACAAGATCTCCGCTCAATCGGGAGCCGCAACCATGACTCCGAGCGATCCGTTCCGATCGTCCTATCACGGCGTGCCGCCCGGCACCCGTCTCAACGGCATTTACGAGATCGAAGCGGTGATCGGCGCGGGCGGCATGGGTGAGGTCTACAAATGCCGTGAGATCCAAACCGGATCGCCTGTTGCGGTGAAAATGCTACTGCCCGACGTGGTTGATAACGAGGCCGCGCTCGCGCTGTTCCGTCGAGAGGCCGCGGCACTCCACAATCTTCCGCATGACGCGATCGTTCGCTACTTCCTGTTTACCGTGGAGCCGGTGCTGCAGCGACCTTATCTCGCGATGGAGTTCGTGAATGGCCGCTCGCTCTCGAACATGCTCGATGATGGGCCGTTGACCTTCGAGGCGCTGATCAGGCTGATGCAGCGTGTCGCATCGGGACTGGAGGCCGCCCATGAGCACGGCATCATCCATCGCGACGTGTCTCCGGACAACATCATCGTTCCGCTCGACGACGTCAGGCGGGCCAAGATCATCGACTTCGGCATCGCCCGGTCGACCCAGATGGGTGACAAGACCATCATCGGCTCGGGCTTCGCTGGCAAGGACAACTACGCATCGCCGGAGCAAGTAGGGTTGTACGGCAATGACGTGACGGCGAAATCCGATGTCTACAGCCTCGGTCTTGTGTTGTTCCATGCACTGACCGGACAGAAACTCGACATGGGCGGCAGCCAGTTTCAACTGGTGGAGAAGCGCCGGCGAGTGCCCGATCTCGGCGCGGTGGATATGCGCATTCGGCCTTTGCTGGAGCGGATGCTGCAGCCTGATCCGGCATTGCGCCCGACTATGGGGGAGGTCGCCAGCTGGACGCCAACCGGTTCGGCCCAGACGCCGGCCGCGCCTTTATTTGGCTTCGATCCGCTACGGCGGCCGGAAAGCGCGGCGCCGGCGCCGCAGGACCGTATGCCGTCGACCGCGCGGAGTCCGCGCAGCCTACGGCTGGGGGCGGGCGTCGCGGCTCTGTTGCTGCTGGTCGGCGGTGGATATGCCTTCTACAAGCTGGTCTGGTCAGCGCCAGGCCGCGCGGTCTTGCCGCCACCTCCGAAACTCGCCGGAACAATGGCGCCGCCGAAGATCGAGCCCGCTGGACCACAGCCCGGACGCCAAGAGCCGGAGAAGCTGTCCGCGCAGCCGACGGCGACGCAGTCTGGGGCACTCGATGGGTCCGGGCGCGCTGAGCGCATCCGCAAATACGTGGCCCAATATTCCGGCGGTGACTGCTTCTTCGTCTTGCCGATTGCCGTGAGCCCAAATGCCGCTGTCATCGAAGGGTTCGGTGCCTCGACCGCCCCATTCGACACCTTCGACAAAGCGTTTCGGCGTGATCAGGGTTTCGAGGCTTCGGTCGGCGTCAGGCAAGTGACCCAAGCGCAATGCCCAGCCGTCAAGTTCTTGAATCAGGTCGGGAGCGATCAGGCGCGAATGCCACGCATCACCTTGTCAGCGACAGAGCTGAAGGGCGGTGAAACCCTCAATGGGACCATTGAGAACTTTGCCAACCGCGTGGTGGAGCTGCTCATGGTGTCGGATCGCGGCGAAGTCCAGAGCCTGTCTTATCTTCTGAAGCCGGGCATCGACTCACTTTCGTTTACGCTCCCGACAGCGCGCGCGAGCGGTCCGCAATTGCTGTTGGTCGTGGCGGTCCCGCAGGTTCTGGACTCATTGCGCCAGCCGCGACCGATGGCGGCCGACACGTTCTTCCTGCAGGCGCTGAGCGAGGCTCAGCGCAACAAGGTGACTGTCATCGCGGCCGCGCGCTACGTGCTGCTCACCAATTGACCGGCACGCTCAGAATGTTCCGATCACCAGGATTTTCAGGTCGGCATCCGGCTTGAAGTCGCTTGCCGTATATTCAAGCGTGTTTCCAGTAGCCGACGAGGCCTTTAGCCGCCCAGGACAGAAGCTCACCAAACGGTCGCTGCCGCCTGGGTCGATAATCAGCTTGAATGACCGGATCGGCCCAGCCCAATTCGCGCCGGTCTTGAGCACGTACGATATGCGCCGCTCCTGCAGATTCGCGCTGTTGGTCTGGTTACCGCCCGCGCGCTTATCGAGCTCGGCGAGGAACGTATCCTGGACGCAGTATTCTTTCCGGTAACGCGCGACTTCCTGACCGAGTGCGCTGCTGCGGCGCAGGCTCGAGCGCAGAATGGTGTCAGGACTGGAGCCGACGCTCGGCCGGTACTGGTGTTCGACCGTGACGGCGCGTATGGGCGGAAACACCTGCTGGCGCACAGCCGAGGTCTTGATAACCCAACCCGGCGCATACTGCTGGCGACCGTTGTCGCTCATTCCGGCAGGCACCAGAAGTCCGTTGTCCACGAGCCGGGTCCGGGTCGCCGCGGGTAGATCGGTCACCCGGATCTCGCGGCCACCAATCGGCAGCAGCGGCAACTTGAGTTCGCGGAGCAGGGCACTGACATCCCTGTTGCCGACCATGGCGCGCTGATCGACGGTCAGCGGCGCCGGGTTGCCGTCGACCTTGGTCTCGAAGTCGACGAAGTTGATCGGATCATTTGACGGCAGTGCAACGTTCTCAGCCTCCGACAGGTCGATGTCGGGCAGCGGAAAGGCAACAGTAAGCGTGACTGGCTTGGCGGTGACGTTGGCGAATTGGTAGCGAACGCTGATCCTGTCGAGCGCGATACGAAGGTTCTCGCTCTCCATGGCCACGTCATTGGTGCGTACCAACTGGAGCCCACCGATCGACAATTCCGCAGCCGAGTCGTTGGCGCGTGCCGGCGAGCCTGTCGCAACCAGCAGCGCGATCATCAGGGCCCGTATCCGGAACGACAGTCGGGTGGAGGCTCCGTTCGGCAAGCTGGTGTCTATGCGGCGTCGCAGCATATGCTGGCTCCATCCGAGGCGGGTCAATCGATCGGCTGATAAAGATCGCCCCACTCGGGCTTCCAGACCCCGTCTGGATCGCACACCACGAGCGCGAGCTTGACGTCGTTTGCAAGCCGGATCGCGCTGCGAAAAGCATCCTGAGCCGGCAATTGCGCGCTGACCTGGTCGGTGGTCAGCCGTCCCTGGCTCGCGGCGGCAGGCAGCACGATCGATCCGGAGGCGCCATCATTGTCGCGTTTCAGGAGTAGCGTGATCGCGTCGGACTGGACTTCGTTCACTTGCTCAAATCTATTCCGGGCCATGGTTTTCCACCGCAAGCTGAGGAAATTTCGGACGATCACCGTCCAGTGATAGAATTGAACGTGATTGAGATTGCTCACCACTAATTGACGCGCCGCATCAACGGCATCTCGGATTAGTCGATCCGACGCGGCGATCGGTTCGGGGTACATTGAGGCGAACATGCTTCGTCCAAATCATTGGATCTGGGTCTTCATCGTTGGCGCTGGCCTTTTCGGAACCAAGGCGCACGCCGACGATACTGTCGTACGCAGCTTTGCCGGCGGTTCGGCTGCTTCCATGGTCGGCATCGTCCCGGCCAGCGAGGACGTGGAACTCGCGGGACCGCAAGCACTCAGCGCCAACGGGCAGGGCAACCTTTTTGTGCTCGATCAGATCAACGGTCGCATCCTCCAGTTTGACCCGAAACAGCCAAATTCCTATCCTGACGTCCTCAAGATGCCTGAAGACGTCCAGCCGACTGATCTCGTCGTCCACGATGACGACATAATGGTTTGGGACGGCGGCGTACGGACGCTGAAGGCAGCGCCGGGGCAATCCACCCGCGGACTCGGTGGTGACGTGATCCAGCTTGAGGAGGTCTCGAGCCGCGGCGCGGACGACCAGGTCGCCGCCTCCGCTTTCGCCCAGATGGGATCGCAGGCGCCCGGCAGCGCGGCAGACCTGCTCGGTCAGAACACCCGCGCGGCCATCATCAAGATGACTCGGCAACCCGACCGGCAATATGTGGCTTCCCGAAGCAAGGGCTCGGTGATCGCCGATATCATTCCTGACAAGGGTAATGCCAGCGTACGGGTCGAGATCCAGATCATGGTCACCAACGAGACCATCGGCCAGCTCGGCCTGCGCGTGCGCAACCAACTCGGCACGGTGGAGTTTCTCGAGATCGACAACAGCGACCGCTTCTACGTGCTGGCCGAGGACGTTCCGCCATCTGGAAAGAACGCCTCCACGTTCGTCGCACGCTATGCCGCGAATGGGCGTCTCGAGGGAATCTATGAGCTTCCTCTGGAAAATACGCCGCTGACCAGACGGTTCGTCACGGTTTCGGGTGATGGCGACGTCTATTTCCTGCGAACCAAGCCGGACGGTATCGAAGTGGTGGGCGTTGGGTTCCGACCTCTGACCAATGCCTCGATTATCGACGTGCGGCCGTCGCGAACGACAACAGCGCCGGCACCACAATCCGACGTCAAATTTGACGCTTCGGCCGCCGTGAGGCCGTCCAATCGCCAGCAGGCGATCGAGACCGCGTTTGCGTTCGAGGGCATCCAGTGGAAATTGACGCAGGCGAACTACGGCAACGATCCCGATAGCCAATGCAGTGGCTTCAGCCGTGTTCGTCGGCCGTGGTATCTGCAGGGAAAAGTGAACCAGGAGGTGCGCGGCGTACCCTATTGCTGGGGCTGCCACGGTTCGCTCGCGAACTTCCGGCAGCGGATCGAGAGCGGAACGCTGGCTGGCAATGTGTGCACTCGCAATGCGCCACGGCCGGATGTGGCTGGAGTCGACTGTTCGGCATTCGTCAGCGCCGCGTGGGGACTCTCCGTCCACTACACGACTGCCGCCATCCCCGCGATCGCAGCGCCCGTGGCAAATCCTTGGGACCTGAGGCCCGGTGATGCGCTGAACAAGCCGGGCTCGCATGTGATGTTGTTCCTGCGGTTCACTCCCGATCGCAAGGCCGAGGTGATGGAGTCCTCGACCGGTGGCTGCAACGGCCGCGTCTGTCGCAACGTCTATCCGTTGGCGAGCCTGCTCGCGCGCGGCTATGTTCCGGTCCGCTTTCGGGCGTTCGCGGATGATCAGACGACGGTTTCAGCGGGCGCCTATCAGGAGACCGAACAACCGCCGGCGGGCCGCAAAACGGCAAGCAAAAGGCGCTGAACCCAGCGTGTCGCCAGAGCTACAAAATGGGTAGGCATGATGTCGAGGTGGATCACGATGCGGATGCCCAGAGGACTTGATTGCGGGATCGGGCGGCTATGCGCCACCGTCGGGCTCGCTGCGTTGATCGGACTGGCAATCCCGCAGGCGCATGCGGCAGGAGATTTGTCGATCAGCAATCCAGACGGGGCGGCGGTGCGCGCGCTCGTGATCGGGATCGACGACTACCAGCACGTGCGCAAATTGAAGGGTGCGGTCGCTGACGCCACGGACATCGTGACCAGCCTGAAATCCATGGGGGTTGACGACGTCATCGAACTGACTAACGCCCAGGCCGACAGGGCAGGCGTCCTGCGCGAGATCAGTGCACTGGTGGAGCGGACCAAGAACAACGACCTCATCTTTCTGTCGATCGCCGGTCATGGCACCCAAGAGCCGGAGCGCCTCAAGGGCGCGGAGCCGGACGGGATGGAGAACGTGTTCCTGCTGCCAGGCTTTGAAATCACGCCAACCGGGTCCGCTGAGCGTGTTCTGGGCAGCGAGTTCAACCATTTCATCCGGCAGTTCGAGCTGCGCGGAGCGAGGGTGATCTTCGTGGCTGATACCTGCCACGGCGGCGGTATGGTGCGCGATATCGATCCGCGTGCCGCTGAGATGAGCTTCCGGCAGGTCCCGCGCTACACGTTGCTGGTCGATGAACTGAAGCCGGTGTCGGACAGCAACGATCCGAAGTCTGAACTTGACCTTGACCACACGGCGTTTCTGGCTGCGGTGGACCGCTACACCAAGGCGCCGGAAGTCCGCATCCCTGGCATCGATGGCCTACGCGGGGCTCTGAGCTATGCGGTCGCGCGTGCGGTGGAAGGCAGCGCGGACATCAACCACGATGGGAAGGTGACGCTTAAGGAGCTTTTCAGCAATGTTCGGCAGGTGGTCTATCAGCTCTCGGACCAGCGCCAGAACATCGTGACCATATCATCGCCAGCTCAGACGCCGGATACCGACGTCGCCTTCGGATTGACGCGCGGTGTCGTACTGATTCAGGGGCCGGCCGCGAGAGCGGCCTCGGGTCACGCCGGAGCCGGGGTGCCCGTCGAGGGACAGGCGCCCGCACCGTCGGTTGTCACGGCCAAGGCACCAGCCGTTCCGACCCTTGCCGGGGCGACCAAGGAACTTCCGACTGGCGACGCGCCGGGGCCCCTCCGCCTCGCTGCACCAATCCGGCTGGCGGCGCTCGACGGCAAGACGAGTTATTTTGTAAGCGTGAAGCCAAAAGACGTTCCCGTGCAGGCTGTTCAACCGACGGACAATCCCGACCTGATCTGGGATCCGGTGTCGCACGACGTAATCGCTTGGGGTGATGTGGTCGCCTATGGGATGGACGTTGCCAGCCTGCCGACGGTGATTGATCGGACTGCGGCAATTCGTGAACTCAAGCGCATTGCGACCCGGTCGCCGCAGGTGATGCGTATTTGGCCAGACGATCGCCAACAACGTGCTGGCCAGACCATCGAAGTTGACCTGTCTGATGTGGCATCAAGGGCGGTGCTGCTGTTCAATGTGTCCGGCGATGGCACCATCCAATTGTTGTATCCGGTGGGTGCTGATGCGGCGTTGGCCCGATCGGCGAGTTTGCGCCTACCGCTCAGGGTCGGCGAGCCGTTCGGTGCGGAACAGATCGTTGCGGTGACCTCGCAGCAACGCATGGTCGATCTTGAGACAGCCCTAGTGCAGTTCAACCGGCGTCGCGCCTCGGGGCAGGTGATCAAGAGTCTCGAGCGTTACTTGCCCGCGGACGCGCGAATCGCCTCGATCGGCTTCTTCAGTGCTCCCTGACTCTTAGGGGGCAGGCCATGCCGTCATCGCAGCCGATCCGCCAGGAGCGACCATGGCTCGCATTCCTGCTGCTACTGGCGGGTAGCGGAGCTGCGTCCGCAGCACCGTTGCCGACGGGCTCGTTGCATGTCGGCACGACGTACGCACGTTGGCTTTGGCCCGTACAAGCGGTGCGCAGGCAGACCAATACCGCGAGTGTGTCCCTTCAGATCCTGCCGAGTCAGACCGTCAACGTCGGCGGCAAGGTCTCGTTCGGCGTCACCGCCAGGAAGCCTGGATATCTCATTTTGGTCGACGTCGACGCGGAAGGGCGGATGTCCCAGATCTTTCCGACGCCCGAGCTATTGGCGCAATCGAACGAACGCAATATTAATCTCGTCAAGCCGGGTGTCGAATTTGTCGTCCCTGCTCCGGCGGCGCGGCAGCGTGGTTTTGAATATGTCGTCGCACCGCCGACGGGGTCCGCAGTCATGATCGCCATCCTGAGCGAGCAGCGCGTGCAATTGCTCGATTTGCCGGACATGCCCCGCAAGCTGGAAGGTCAGGCCGACGCGTTGAGCTATCTATCGGCCTGGACCAGTGAGCTGCGCGTGCTGGACAACGCCAGCGGAAAGCTGTTGCCGAACAATTGGTCGTTCGACGTCAAACCCTATTCCATCAGGTGAACTCGTCCGGACGAGTCGCCCAGCTCAAAGCTTGCTGAGCCGGCTGAAGAAGCCGCCGCGGGCGATCATGTAATGAATGTCGCTGGGGAAGGGAAACGCGCTGCGAGCATTGGAAATCGCGTGTTGGGGAACTCACCACTCGCCGGCGCAGGCTTCTGATGCAACCGTGGTTGGTCGGCGACCTGAGGTAGAATGAACCGATCCACGAAAGCTTCGTCCAGATCGGCGACTCTGACCATCTGACCGAATGCCGGGAACTGATCGTAGTGACCTACGGTCACGCGGAGGTCCTTGAGGGCCGGGCGCTGAGGATGCGCTTGATTGCCGTCGGAGATCGCCAGCCCGCGTCCTATCAGATCCAACTTCACGGACTGCGGCAGCGTTGACGGACCATACACGATCTCAAGCGCAGGGCCGCTCTGTCCAGCCAGCCACTGATACCAGAAGGTCGCATCGTCTGGCCGCGCCTTGGCGCCGTAAAGACAGTCAAATCCCCAACAAGCAGTCAGCTTCGCCTGATACTTTCCAGATTGCGCATGCCGTTACCAGCGCCGGAGTGGCATGCGATGATGAGCTTGCCAATTTGGAGTTGAGGAATGGACGTCGAAGAGCCTCCCAGGAACCGGGCCAGAGCTCCAAGAATTTCCTCGAGGTAGCGTTCCCCCCAGTTCGACGTTGCCAGATCCTTGACGCTATAATTTCCAGCAAAGGTATCGCCAACGGCATATTCATAGCCCAGAAAAGGCGCTACGAGCACGACGTCCTTGCCGGAATCCCGAACTTGTTTCGCGGAGCCGCGCTGGATCGTTGTGAAACAGGAATTCGTGGTCTTTGACGTAGAAGCCATGCAGCCAGATTACGATATCGAGCTTGGTGGCAGCGGTTACGTCCTTTGGCGGAAGATAGACCGCCGTCGGCTTCATGCCGGGCGCTAGCCGCTTCGTAAAGAGCGTCACCCCTGGAAAGGAGGTGGCGTCCTTCTGTTCGAGCTCACACGCCACCACGAAGGTCGCTCCGCGTCGACCAGATCGGACGTGGATTTGGGCCGACCCGGTGTTGCACTCAATTGTTCGCCATATCCTCGATACGGCTTCCTATTGGCGTGGCGAACTCGCGCCTTGCTAATTGCATACCTCGACATTCCCGGTGTTGCCACCCGGGCCTCCCCCGCCACGGTAGTCGAGGTGGCAGCCGCGACGGACCTGACGGCACAAATATTGGTCACAAACAACCTGGCCGCTGCCGCCTCCGCCACTTGCCTTCGCAGTGGCTTGTCGCCGCGGAACGTCTGCCATGGGCTCAGATCTTTGGCGCGCCGAACGATCGGCACGTGACGAACCTTCGTCCGTGTTGCGCTTGGCAACTGGCTTCTTTCCGCGCCGCTTCTCGCATTCGTTGTCATCGTTGAGGAACGAGCCCTCGGCACACGTGATCCTGACGCACTGGTCGCCGTTAGCCTTGTAGCCATGATCGCAGATCACGGGACAGACCCGGGTTGGCTTGAGTTTGATTGCGTCAAGCGCGTCGAGACTTGCGAGCTTGGCATCAAATTTCGTTCCCGCGTGCCGGTTGAACAGAGCCAACGAGCGCTGTGAGGCCGCATTCCATTGGCCATCTATGGTACCGGTGAAGCAGCCGACGCGGTTCAATTCGCTTTGTACGGACTTGGTGATATTGGCTTTTGCGATATCGGTCTGGCGCGGCTCGGCGCTGAGTGCGGCAAGCTTTGGCGGCGTATTGTCGTCAGCGGGTGCAGCGGCTGTAGGATTATCCGCGAAGGCACTCCCAACAGCCGGCTTATTCCCGGAGAGAGCAGCGACGATTGTAGATTCGGACGCAGTCCGTTTCCGTTCCGCCTCGGTGGCCTGCTCCTGCGCCGCCTGCTTCGCCTTCTCGGCGGCAATTCGGGCCTCTTCCGCAGCCTTCAGATCCGCGGCCGCCTTCTCCTGGTCGGCACGCTGGGCGCCCTGCGACATCAGGCGAGTTTTCTGCTGTTCAGCCTGCTGCGCCTTCGCTGTTGCCGCGACGCGTGCGTCCTCAGCATCGAGCTGATTAAGCTGCAGCTTCGCCAGATTTGCGTAGTATCCGTCCGGATGCTGGTCCAGGAACGCGTTCAGAGCGGGCTTGTTGCGTAGCTGCAAGGCCAATTCGTAATCGCGACGAATTTCTGCCTGGGGATTGGCTGCTTGCACCGGCTCATCAGCCTTGGCAGCGGGAACAAGTGCAACGTCTTCGCCGCCCAGCGAGCCGTAGACATAGGGCTCCTGTCGGTTGCCCGTGGCTTGCAAGACATCATCGCGGACGAAGCCGAAGGCCCTGCGCAAGTCGAGCCCCGGCTTTGCGATATACTTTACGAGAGCCGTCGCATACGGACTATTCTTGCTGTTGCCATCGAGTGCGGTTAGTCCGGCTTTCGCGGCAAACGCGATCAGCGTGTTGGAGACGGCGGGTTCGACCCTGGCCAGCCCGCGGCTGATTGATCGAGAGGCAACTGTACGCTTCATCGAATCGGCAAACGGATTGTTGCGGCACGCGTCGACGATCACCACGCGCAACTGTTTCGCAGGCTCGATTGCCAGCAGGACGCGGTCGAGCGAGAATGCTTCGTCATAGATATCAGTGTCACGTTCGAGTCTGGCGTCGGTCGGGATCAGATAGTTTGTCCCGTCGATCTCGATACCGTGACCAGCATAGTACACCAGGGCTATGTCCGCATTGCGAGCCTGATCGGCGAATTCTCTCAGGGCCCGCCGCATATCAGTCGCGGCGAGGTTGAGCCTTGAGTCAACCACATCGAAACCTGCCTCCTTCAAAGTTGCGGTGATGGCCGCAGCGTCGTTGGCCGGGTTTGGGAGCAGAGGGGCGTTCTGATAGTTGGCATTGCCAACCACCAAAGCCACGCGCTTGGTCGCCCAGGCTGGTTGAGCTGCCAGTAACAGCGAAGCGGCAAGGAGAAGCAAAATTCGAAGGCGCCTGTATAATCTCATGGCGAACACCCAACTATGCCCATAGAATGGTAACGTCGCGAGGACGGCCGCGTAAGAAATAATTACTGAATTCGTACGCTAGTTGCGGCTGCCTATCGGCCTACAGTACCAATCTCGAGCCCGATCCATTCCTATGTGTTGTCTTGAAATGCGGACGCGTTCAAAAGGCACGGAAGATAATCGCGGCCCGGCGCTGTGGGCGGTTTCGTGTGGATGATGGGTACCGCCAGTGCCTATGTCTCGCGCGAATGAATTAAGTTTTTGAAATTACACGATTATTGCATCTTATGGTGTGCTCGCGACAGCGCTGCAGAAGGCTCTGGCTTAGTTCAAACGAAAGTTCCGCTGACGGCAGATCGAGGGGACGTGAAGTCTTGGGGGCCGGCTTGCGGGTCGATCGTCTCGGTTACAGTTTGCACGGAGGTCAGGAGCCGGTCAGTTGGGCTTTCCATCTCCCCAGGCGATCGTCACCTTCATGTTCCCGCCGGAGCGCTCGGCCCGGAAATTGTTCCTGCGGTAGAGTTGAAATGAAAGTCCTCCGAATTGCGAAGGCTGGCCATGGTCAACCAGTCGATCGCGTCGGTAGCCGCTACCGGAAGGTCGTAGGAGCGCAAGTCGTCAGCCGGCTTGATCAGAAAGCGCTGAATGTAAGCCGCTCCATTTCGAAGGATGGCGCACGGGGATACAATCGCAATTCCGAACTTCGGAGAAGCTGATGCCAATTCCGTTGAGGGTTTACATCACGCCATTTGCCGAGAGGGGGAACGTTGAGCCCGGGCAATGGAGCAGCGAGACGGCCAAGAAGGCGCTCGACGTGGTCAATACGATCTGGTCAAAGGCCAAGATCGCGTTCGTGATCAGCGATTGCTTGATGGAGAAGCCGCTCGACATGGCAAAGAGCGCGCGCAGCAATGATCAGCGATTGCTGGGCGTTCTTGCCTCTCGGCACGATCCGGACAATGCCGTCCACATCTACCTCGTTAATTCGATTGAAAATCTGTCCGCCGGCGGAAGCTCATACCCCAATAGCCAACCGGAGCCGGCAAGCTTCGTCCAGTGGTATGGCAATGACCACGCCAATGGACGCGCCTGGGCTCACGAGCTTGGCCATCTGATGAGCCTCGATCACGTCGAGATCGACTATTCCAATGAGAAGCAGGCGGCGCAGCGTGTCAAGAACCTCATGACGATAGGATTGAGCGTCGGCTCTGACCTGACGGGCCAGCAGATTGATGCAGCCAAGGGCTCAAAGCTGGTCAAGCGATTTGGCGGATAAGTCGGCGGCCGACCGCAGAAGTCGTCACCTCCGTCGTTCTGCAGATCGCGCGCCCGCGGGAAACGGGCCATGGCGGCGACAGCCTTAAAGAGGGAGCAGATCGAGGATACGGCGCCAGGTTCCTATTCGCGAGATCCTCGTCGCTCCAATCCAGGCGTTGAGCGCGAGAGTCCATGATTGCGATCACGCTCGTAACCATTTCGCCCGCTTTGCGAAAAGCCATGCGCAATTGATACGCAAATGACCTCAACGATGAAATCACCAACGACCATATCAAGTGCTTCCGGGATATTGCGCTGCGGTTGCTGGACGACGCTTACCGTTTCGCTCTATTTTTGATGGGCGATCAGGCAGACGTAGAGCAAGCCGGTAAAGGTATTCTCCAGATGCGCTGCTTTAACAGCGGTTGGGTAGGGGCCTCCAAGTTTAGGGCGATTCCGCGAAGTCGTCGTGCTGTACGAATTCCAGGGCCCGTCCTATCGCGACTCCCTTAGATCGTCGCTGCTCCGATCGCGACAGTGATGTCGCGTATTGCACAAGCCCATACTGCCTCGGTGCCAGATCGAAATGGGAACAAGATCACAACCTTCGTTGCAGCTGTCGATTTCATGAACCTCTCTTTTCTTGCCAGCACTAAAAACAAGGTGGTCCTGCGCCGTCCGGCCGATCACCGACGAGTTCCTATTTGTCGATTGCAGGTTGAAGAGACATGTTCCACAAAACTGGTCGGGGCAAGGTTGACGTCGATCTGGATTTTTCGGGAGTGGGGGTTCTGCACGCGCGGCTTTGGAATTTCGATTTCGATGACTTTGCCGGCTACCAGTTTCGGGGCTTGAAGACAGAGCACTCCGAATTTCTGAAGAACAAAGTGGTTCCCCTGCTGGAGCACGACGCTGGTCAGATCTGGATGACGGGATCCGCGAGCCGGATCGGTACGGCTGATTGGAATATGACGACATCAGCCAACCGCGTGATTACGGTCGCGAAGTCTCTGTCCGAGATGGGCATCCACCCGGAGCAAATGCAGACGCACGCGATCGGCAATACGCAGACGGCAAATCACAGGCTGGACGAAGACAACGATAGATCCGTGGTCCTTTGGGTGCTGCCTAAGGTCTATTTCGAACCGATCATAAAGCCAGATTTGCCGCGACCCGTTCCGCCGAGACCAAAGGTCAGTCGAAATTTCAAGATAGCCATGCTGCTTGAGGTCGACGGTTCGATCTCGTTTGCAGCGAGAGCGGCAATCAAGCGCATCGTGAAGGGCAGGGCTGGAGCCGGGATTGCGTTTGCCAGCGCGTTGTTCTCCATATGGGATACGGAAAATAATTTGAAGTGCACCTACGTCTATGCGGCGGTCGGCCTGGGCTTTGGCTTAAGCCTTCCGAAGACCGGCGGCAGATCGGGTACCCTGCATGGCCCCTGGAATTCGTTTACGACCGAAAAGCCAATCTCCTGTTCGCAGTTCGGCAAGTCGATGCGCTTTACGACTATCGGCATAGGGGATGTAAGCAAGAACTGGATCCTGCTGGAAACGCCCAGGGGAGTGAAGGACGTCTACTTGAGCATCAGCACGGGCACGACCATAGGCGGCGGCGCGTCGACATACCCAGCCCATTTGAGCGCTTTCGTCCCGCTAGAGCGACCGAAGCCGTTTGGCGGGCCGTGAGTGAACCGGCTCATCATAACCTTTAGCCGCCATCGGCGAGGCGAGCTTTCGCTCGATGCGTTGCATGACGTCTCCAGACCGAGCGGGCGCAGAATCCGGTCGCAGTTATGGAGTGCTCGTGCCCAACGTGCTTGATTTGATGTGCTCCGGGTTGACCGGCCATGTGGTCCAATTTCATCATGCTGCTCACGCTCTATTGAGGAGTTTCCCCGACCACGCTCATGTTGCGGCGCATGTGATTTCTCCCTCGAAGCCTCGGATCAACATTGATTTCATTTGCCAAAGCTGATTCTTGATTTCGGTTGAATGTGGGACGTTCTTTGGGGCGCTCGCGTTGCATGTGAATGGAGAAAAGAACTGCTCCAGTGACAAAGCGCCGATTTGCCGAGCAACTGAGTGACAATAAAGATTGGCTCGATCCGTCATAGGACCGGGTGAAGATGAAACAGATCAACGAAATGAATGACTTACGTTGGAAATTTTCTTGCGCCCCGATGATGGATTGGACAGGGATTTCTCGAAAAGAAATGCAACATCAGCACTTAAGCGTGGTCGTCGAGAACCGTGCAGTACCAAATGCAGTACCGATCTAGTTTGAAGCGCGCGCAGACGATTGATGTCGTAGTTTGGCGTGCGTTGGATCGCTCGCGTCTGATGTTGCGGCATCGCTAGAGTGTCGCCCCGTTGTAACTGTGCAGGAGGATCATCTCGAGAATTGGACGTTTCTTCGATTGCCACAATCAGGAATCTTAACTTCCGATGGTTGATCGACGCCGCAAAGCGTCCGCCAAAACGGCGAAGGCTGGCGAGAGTTGCCGGCGGCTTGGATAATAGAGATGATAACCGGAAAACGACGGACACCAATCGGACAGGACGCGCATCAGGCGGCCGTCGGCAATATCCTCCCGGACATGGTCTTCAAAGAGGCAGGCCAGTCCTGCGCCGCTGCGCGCAGCGGCCAACGCCAATCGGGATCCGTTGAACGCAAGAGGTCCGTCCACTCGGACCCGCAGTTCGCGCCCGTCTTTCTCGAATTCCCAGGCATGAAAGCCGCCGAATGTTGGCAGGCGAATGTTAATGCAGCGGTGAGCGGTCAGATCCTGCGGGGTCAGCGGTTTTGGATGTCGGGCAAAATAGGATGGTGTGCCGATCACAGCCATCCGCATCTCGGGACCGATGGGCACCGCGATCATGTCCTTGTCGACCTCCTCGCCGAGCCTCACGCCGGCGTCGAAGCGTTCAGCAACGATGTCCGTGAAGCCGTGATCGATGATGATCTCCACCTTGATGTCGGGATAATCCGGCAGGAGCGTTTCGACGGTAGGCCAGATGACCGCGACGGCAGCGTGTTCACCAGCCGTGATGCGGACGCTGCCAGCAGGTTTATCCCTGAGTTCGGTCAACGCCGACAGCGCGGAATCGATTTCTTCGAAATGGGGGCCCACTGTCTGGAGCAGGCGCTCGCCGGCGTCTGTCAGTGAGACGCTCCTCGTCGTCCGCGTTAAAAGCCGAACACCGAGTCGTTCTTCCATGCCGCGGATCGTATGGCTAAGGGACGACGGCGACAGGCGGAGTTGGGCAGCCGCTTTCGTGAAACTGCGCTCCCGGGCGACAGCGAGAAATGTGGTCAAGTCGCTCATATTGTCTCGCGCCATTCTTGAATCCGTTTCAGTATTGCCCGCTAATTATGCAATCTAGTACGATCGATCCAATTGCACTAGATGGGCCACAAGTTACAGAACTGGCGTCATAAAGATCGAATCCCCCCGGGTTTGCAGCCGCCTTTGCGCAGTTGCGCGCCCGAGCGACCGCAAGAACTCCCGTTATGTCGCGGCCGCCCCACACTCATGAATCTTATCCAAAACTGCATGCCAATCTTGCAGGCTAATCGCTGTGTCGAAGTTGCACTAGGCTTGGACTGAGACGTCGCTGGAGCGTGGCAAGCCCTTGAACATTCGCAGATGCAGGGAAGTGCATTTCGTGGACGCGTTAGGCTGGCGACTCGTCGCGGTTCGATCCTCTTCAAACCTTCAAACAAGGAAATATGTGATGGCTGATAGAACCTTTGATGCGAAGAGACGCCAGTTCCTCGGAACCTCTGCGTTTGCTCTGTCTGGTGCTGTCGTGGCCAGCTCGGCACTGGTTGGCGTCACTTCGGCATCTGCTCAATCCACCGCCGTGAAGGAGCCGGCAGTGGTCAACTATCCCAATGAGAAAGGCGTGACGATTGAACGCGTCACTTACCCCGCGAGGAACATTGGGATGAACATCGTCGCCAACCTGTTCAAACCTGCGAACTTCGACAGCAGCAGGAAGTATGCAGCGATCGTGGTGACCCATCCGTTCGGCGCCGTCAAAGAACAGTCCTCCGGCCTCTATGCCCAGCGTCTCGCCGAGGCGGGCTTTATTGGTCTGGCCTATGATGCGTCATACCAGGGTGAAAGCGGCGGCGAACCGCGCCTCATGGAAGTGCCAGGGCAACGCGTGGACGACATCAGTTGCGCCACCGATTTCCTCGTTCAGCACCCTCAGGTCGGCCCGGCCCGTATCGGCTCGCTGGGCATTTGCATCGGTGGCAGCTACGCGCTGAACCACGCCCAGCACGAACATCGTGTGAGGGCAGCTGCCGCCGTCAGCACGTTCGATATCGGAGAAGGCCGCCGGGAAGGTCTTTCGGGTTCGATATCTTATGGGGAGCGGATCAAACGGCTCAAGGACGCCGGCGAACAGCGCAGCCGGGAGGCACGCGGCGAGCCCGTACGCCTCGTGCCTGTCGTAGCCAATTCGCCGGCTGACTTCACGGCGGCGACTCCTGTCATGTACAGGGAAGGCTATGAGTATTACCGCACGGCACGAGGGCAGCATCCCAACTCGGTGAACCGCTATGTGTTCTCGAGTCTGCCCCAGCAGATGGCGTTCTACCCGTTTGAAATGATCGAGACGATTTCACCTCGGCCCTTGCTGGTTATCGCAGGTTCCAAGGCCGAGACGAAGTTCTGGAGCGATCGGGTCTACGAGAAGGCCAAGGAGCCGAAGCAACTGTTCGTGGTCGACGGTGCGACACATGTCGATCTCTACGACAAACCACAGTTCGTTGGACCGGCCGTCTCGAAGCTGGCCGAGTTCTTTGGCCAGCATCTGGCCTCTGCCTGACAGGCGTCCTTCGTTGCGATATCGAGGCAGGGGAAGGGGCGCTATAAAAACCCTTTCCCGCGTGGGGTGTCCTTTCAGCCGCGAGATTCCCCCACTTCTTTCACGCGCAGATAATGTCCTCGGCCGTCAGTTAGCTCGTTCCGACCGCAACTGCGAAAATCGAATCTACTTGTGAATATCATGCATCACGGCATGCAGAATTGAAAGTCTAATCAAAGTGCGTTTGTCGATCCATATCTGAGGCATGCAATCAGCGAGCTAAGCGCCGTTCTGAAGCGATGAACGCGAAGGAGATTCTAATGAAGAAACGTCAACTGGGCAGCCTTGAGGTGTCCGCTCTCGGCTACGGCTGCATGGGGCTTGATTCGACCTATGGCAAACCGCTTGAGCGAGCCGAAGCGATCAAGATGATTCACGCGGCGGTTGACCACGGCGTCACCTTCTTCGACACGGCCGAGGTCTACGGGCCATTCACGAACGAAGAACTCGTGGGTGATGGCCTCGCCCCCTTCCGCGACAAAGTAGTCATCGCAACCAAGTTCGGCTTCGGCATCAATCCTGACGGCTCCCGCTACGGCCTCACCAGCCGTCCTGAACACATCCTGGGTGCAGTCGAGCAGTCGCTCAAGCGGCTCAAGACGGATGTCATTGACCTGTACTATCAACACCGTGTCGACCCCGCAGTGCCGATCGAGGACGTGGCCGGGGTTCTCGGTCAGCTTATCGAGCAAGGCAAGGTGAAGCACTATGGCCTTTCCGAAGCGAGCGCGGGAACCATTCGCCGCGCTCACGCTGTTCAGCCGATCACCGCCGTCCAGAGCGAATATTCGCTATGGACGAGAAATGTAGAACACAACCATGTTCTTGCGGCCTGCGAGGAGCTGGGAATCGGCTTCGTTCCCTGGAGCCCTCTGGGCGCGGGGTTTCTGGCGGGTGCGATTACTGCGGACACCAGGCTCGATTCTTCCGATTTCCGCAGCAACGTTCCACGCTTTGCGGCGGAAGCGCGCGCAGCGAACTTGGTCCTGGTCGGCGCCTTGAAACAGGTCGCGGAACAGAGGGGGGTAACGCTGGCGCAAATTGCGCTCGCCTGGTTGCTGGCGCGGAAGCCTTGGATCGTTCCGATTCCGGGCACCACGAAGTTGCACCGGCTCGAAGAGAACCTCGGCGCCGTCGATGTCCAATTGACCACGTCCGATTTCACGGCAATCGAGGGGACCGTTTCAAGCACTCTCATTCTGGGTGAGCGCCTCAATAAAGCGGCGTTGGAACTGGTCGATCACTGAGGACTTCGATCTTGATGACCGAAGCGCAGTCCTCGAGGGCATAAGCCGCCGTGTACAGTGCTTCGGCTTCGTACTCGAGGAGCGACTGACGCCAGCTCTGCTTGACTCTGTCGCTATCGCAGCGCCAAACCAAAGCTCGGTCACTCCTTTGATGAATGGGGCATAACCCTTTGCGCAACGAAGCGACACGATTCATGCAGGAGAAAGCGACCATCGTCCCTTCCTGGAATGAGAATGCGCGAACGCTAACCTCGGATCGTCGCTCCGAGGTTTCCTTGCCCTATCACTGCCAAAACTACGATGGCGCTTGTTCTATGCTAGGCGTGGTCAGAGCGGCACGTTACTTTGCGCTCGAGGCAAGCGGGATTGGTAAAGAGGGTCGGAACTAGCGCGGTACTGCATGAGCTCATTCGGTACTGCAATGCTGTAGTGGAGGAGGCGCGGCGTCGTCGAGGGACAAACTGGCGATCGAGTAAGAGCTTGAAATGAAAGGAAAATGCCCCGATAGTCAGTTTTGAATTTCCGTCGGCCCCGAAAATCAGCTGTTCCGGACAAGATGATAAGCGAAATAACATGTTAGCGCGTCGATTTTCCGTGGCGCCGATGATGGATTGGAGCGAGAGTTCAAGTTTTTCAAGTGGTTAGAAGGCGGCGTGTGCACGACGTGTGCACCGGGAGATCAAGAAAAATCCATTGAAGGCCGGCGCTGGCCATCGAGATAGAAGTGGATTGCTGTCCCGAGAAGCGTCGAGGGCCTTAGAGCCAGGTGACGGGGAAACGGTTTGCATCTTAACCTGCAACTTGGAAGCGCCTCGCCAGAGTTCAGCGCTGGGAGGATCACCGCTCCTCCTCACTGGAAAGCCAAGGCCGCGATACATCACCGTTTTTTGGAATTGAGCGCCAGAGCAGCGCTACGAGCTACGGTGGCAAGCTACGACTAGCTGCCAAAATTCGATTCCAACGAGCCAACGCCGGCTGCCGATGATGTGCCGGTTGATCCAACACATGGTTGTCTACGCATCTGGGCCACAAGAGGGCTTACGATCCGGTAGGCTGAGCGCGCCTATCGCGGAGAGGAATGACAAGCTAGCTTAAAGGAGCAGAACGCTCAGCCAGAGCTCGTGGCCGGCTATTCAAGTTCCGAAAAGGCGCTGCCAATCACCATCACGGGATCGCTGTCCTTAGCTTCGGCTCTGGCCAATTAAGGCAGGACGTTTCTTGGAGGGTGACGAGGACCAAAAATAACAATAGATTTCAAAGCGTTGAGCATTCAGTTCTGTTCCGGGGTGTCGCTTCTTGTATTTTTCCCGAAACCGCTTTGAATAGCCGGGGGGAGACGCGGCGCCGATTCGGCCTACGCGGTACCCGGATTCGAAAGTAGCGAGGTACGTTTGATCATTCGGCGAATGCAGGTCGAAGGCGGTTTCTTGGATGGGCTCGACCTACGGTTTGAGGAAGGGTTGAACGTTCTCATTGGCGGCAGGGGTACGGGTAAGTCATCGGTTATCGAGCTCATTCGATACTGCCTCGATGTCCGTGGGTCCTCAAGCGAGGAGGACGCCAAACGAGCTCGCGAGCAAGCCCTCTCGGTGTTGCAAGATGGGCAAGTCACGCTTTCGATCGAAGACGCCGGCAGCAATCTTCTAGTCTCCCGTTCTGTAGATGCCGATCCCGAGGGGCTCGAGCCGGATCTCGCCCGTCCACTTATTTTTTCGCAGACCGATGTCGAATCCTTCGGCCTCAGTGCTCGCGGTAGGCTCAACATCATCGATTTCTTTTCGCCGGATAGCTCGGCACAAAGAGCCGAGGAGCGGAAAAGAGTAACGCAAATTCAGTCTCTGACCACCGAAGTTCGCGGCTTGCTTCGCGAAGCCGATCATATAGCTGACCGTCTTTCTGGTGCGGAAAGTGTCCAGGCTGAGCTTGCTCGCGCTGAAGCACGTGCCGCAGAAATGTCCAAGACCTCTCAGCAACTTGAGCAAAAGCAGAGGCAGCTTGAGGCGCTTTCGGCACAAAGTGCCAATCTCTCCGTACGCCAGGACGCCCTTCGGCGAGCGCAGGACGCTGCCTCGGAATATCGAGAGACATTGCTAGAAACTCAGCTGTTCGGGTTTACACTGGACGACTGGCCTGCCACCGCTGGAGCCGATCTCCTCAAGCCAGCGCGTCTCAAGTTGGGGCATGCCGACAAGCGGGTCAAAGAAGCGCTTGACCTGCTCGCCGAAGTAATTGGTGAGATCGAGAGAACAATCAAATCGGTCGAAAAGGAGCGGGCGCCTCTGGAGGAACAGGCCCGCATCATTCGCCGCGAAGTTGAAGGACTGAAGGAAGGAGCAGGTGCCGCCGCGCGGCAACTAGCTGGGCTTCGCGAGCAATCTACACAATTGGAGGCTCTCAGAACGTTGCGTGCTCAGAAATTGGAGCGAGTGGGCCGCGTGCAAAAACAGCGACGCGGGCTGCTCGACCAGCTCGACTCGCTGCGCGAGGCGCGTTGCGCGGAACGGCAGCGGGTCGCAAAATTGCTAACAAAGAATCTTTCGCCACTTATTCGAGTAAAGATTCGTCAATCAGCGGAAGTGGCAGAGTTCATTGGCGCGATCACAAATGCTCTCCGTGGAAGTGGGTTGCGCTATAATGAGTTGGCTCAAGCGCTTGCAATCGCAATGACTCCGCGGGAGTTGGTCGAGGCCGCCGAAAGCGACAATATCAGCTTCTTAAGCAAGACAGCGAAGATCAGCAGTGAGCGGGCTCAGCGAATAGCCGCGCAGCTACGTTCGGCCGGTGTCGAGGGCATAATAGGTCTAGCTCTAGACGATGCCGCCGATTTCGAACTTCTTGATGGTACCCAATTCAAGTCTATGGGCGAGCTGTCTGTGGGACAACGTTGCACCGTCGTGCTTTCGATTTTGCTTCAACATCCCGACCGCGTTCTGATCGTCGATCAGCCTGAGGATCATCTCGATAACGCTTTCATTGCCGAAACGCTCATCGGGGCAATTCGTCGACATTCTGAGCGCAGCCAACTGATCTTCTCGACTCACAATGCTAACATTCCGGTTTTGGGAGAGGCCAGCCAGGTTGTGACGTTGGGTTCAAATGGGCAACGAGGGTTCGTGGTCCATGCAGGTCCGCTGGACGCTCCAAAGTCAGTCAAAGCTATAAGCAGTGTCATGGAAGGCGGCGATGAAGCGTTCCGCACGCGAGCCGCATTCTATGGCCGTTCGACAAACAGATGACGCCTGAACAATTTACGGCTCTTGTCACATCGAAACGATCTGCCGATCGTCGATTGGCGGGTCGCGAGATCGCTGCGAATCCAGGGTTGGTCGAGCGAGCCATTATTGAAGCGGCATACCATAATGAAAGCGTGCCGTACATTCGGCAGCAATTCGCTGCTGCGCTCGAAGCATTGAACGCAAGCCAACCCGCTGCGGAGGAGCCCCCGGCGGAGCAGGCGCGTGCGATTTACGATGAGGCGTTCTTAAGGGCAATGCGGACAGTCACGGAACGTGTGTTGCACCAGCTTAACCCCCTAATCGGCGATATCGAACATGCTGCTGCCGCAGAGGTCCCCAACTTCGGTTCAAGCCGGACGAAGACAGCAGTAGGTCAGATGCAGTTGCAGGCTGCAGCGATCGAGAAGCTGTATAATGCCTCAAAGCCGGCCATTATTGAGGAATTTGATCTCGCCACTGTCATTCGCAATTGTTTACCGAACGACCTCGAGCATCAACGATGCAGCGTCAGCTTTGCTGGCGTTCAGCCATTGATGGTTCAGGGGGACTCCTCTCTTGTGACAATTGCCGTGACCAACGGAATCAGAAACGCGATTGAGGCTTGCCTGCCTACGGCGAAGGAAGATCACAAACCCGCAATCATTATCAATTGGGGGAAGAGCGACCGCGACAATTGGATCTCTATTATCGACGAAGGCGTGGGCTTCACCGGAAGCATTCCTGGCGCCTTTGAGATAGGGACCAGTTCAAAAGGGCACAGTGGTCACGGATTGCCTGCGGCTAAGGCTGCCATGCTTTCACTCTCCGGCACGATTGAGCTTCTTCCACAGAAGGACAGGGGGTGCGCTCTCACGCTCAGCTGGCCGATGATAACCGGACGGAACTGAGGATAGAGCCATGCGCTGCCTTTTAGTAGAAGATGAGCCGGCCCGAGTCGCCGCGATACTTCCGGACCTGATGCGGCTCTTTGGCAGGGACGCGGTTGAGGTGGCACAGGATCGTGATACCGCGATCGTGCGTGTAAACGCGAAGGCGTTCGATCTGATTGTGCTGGACCAACGCATTCCAAGCGCGCCTGGTCAGTTAGACCCCGACGTAGCACATGGAAGAGCGGTGCTTGAACAGGTTCGCCAAGTCGCCCCTGATACGATTGTATATTTTTTGACAGCTCTGCCGATGGGAGACGAATATGTAGATCATTTGGTAGCTCAAGCACAGCATTGTGACGTCTTTGGCGATCGTCGCGCCGTCCCGGTTGTTCGCAGATTTCAGAAATCAATGCTAGCGCCGTTCTTCGCTGCTGTCGAAGACATTGCGGCAACCGCGCGAACTACCGATCAGATCGAAATTAATACGAAGGGCGCTGGCATACAGTTAAGCGACGAGGAAGCGCGGTTGGTTCGCTGCTTCGGCAGATTGCAGGAGGGCGTCTGCGTTGACGTCGAAATTCTAAGCGATGGCCTTTCCGGCGCGCGGGTGCTGAAAACTGACGTAAAGAACAGCAAAGGCGAAGTCCGCATATCTGCCGTAGCAAAACTGAGCCGGCATGACGCCATTGCCAACGAGGTGAAGCGTTATGAGCAGGAAGTGATACGCTTGCCCGCAGGCAGCTATGCTCCGCTTTTGCCACCACCTGTGGCGCGCGTCTTAGCCAGTCGCAGCGCATTTTACCGGCTTCTTGAAGGTTATGATCGATCTATATTTCAGATCCTCCAAGCTTCTGATGAGAACGCAGCGGCATGTGTGAAGTCGCTACAGGATTGCGAGGCCACTTGGGCGAAGAAGCCGAATGTGCAGAAGGGATCGATTGGCGACTTCGCGAAGCTTTTGGTATGGGAAGACCGCCTACCGGCCATTCATTCCTGTTTAGACGGGATAGACTGGCAAGCGTACGAACAGCGCGAAATCTCTGTTAACGTTTGCACGCGCCACGGCGATCTACATGGAGAGAACGCTCGAGCCAACGCAACGCTTCAGGTCATGCTGCTGGACTATGGCTCAGTAGATCCACTGCCGAGCGCTATCGATGCTGTGACGCTTGAATTGAGTGCATTTTTTCATCCGCACGGCTGTCGCAGCCTATTGCGGTGGCAAGCCGGGGATAAACCAGTTGATTGGTTCGATCGCGAAGCTTTTAGCAGCCTAACTACGGTTCCAAATTTCATACGAGCTACTCGCGCCTGGGCACATGCTGATGGTTTCGGAGATCGCGAGGTACTTGCTTGTGCGTACATTTACGTCCTTCGACAAATGCAGTTTCCAAACACGGATCGTGACCTCGCCGCGGCGATACTCGCCGGTATTGTCGCCAGAGGTCTGAAAGGTTGATGGCGCGTAAGCGTAATCAAAGTGGCGCCATGATATCAATCGTAACCCTCGACTGATTTGTGGGCGCTAAACGGTCAATCAAGTCTTGTGTCCATCGCGAACGGCATAGGATACCTCAAGCAAACGATCATCGTTATGGATGCCACGCTAGATCCCGAGCGGCGTTCCTTAGCCCTGTCCATGTCGTCACTTTGGGCTCAAGCAATTGACCAAGCGGAAGAGGCTTCTGGCTCCACGGATAAGCACAGATGTCCGAACCAGGCCTGAGCTGCCAAGCGGCTTACGGTGACGCCAGCGAGATTATTCTTCAAGCCAGTCATGATATTTGCTCTCGTGAAACCAAACCCACCAGTCTTTTATGACCCACCCCGAGCCTTACCGGCAGCGAGAATACACGCTCCCGTTATGACACGTAAGCGGACTAGGGAGCCCTACCCACCGACTGGCTCGCGGGGGTGGGAGGGGCTGCCAGTGAACCGGTGTGTTTACGGCTCCGCCACCCATTAGCGGGTCATATCCCAGCGGCAAAAGTAAAAGACGCCTTCTAGGTTTGCCGAATACGTCGTATTGGAAGAGATGAAGTCGCTGAAATTGAAGCCGGATGCATGCTTGATCAGGAAATAGCGCCGTGAGCCGGATTGATCGACAGCAGCCGGGCATGAGGGCGGAGCCTGATAGCGGCACCAACAGGACTGATCTTGCGCTGATCAGCCTCGGCGTTGCTACGACCAAGGCTGTAAAGCTCAGGGAGGCAGGCCATACGGTCACCAAGCTAAAGCAGATGACGCGCGCCGAGCTGACAGAGCTAGGGCTCAACAAGCTGGTCGTTGACAACATCCTTGGAAGCGGCCGGCCGCCTGTACCTCCAAAGAATCTGATCGCGGTTTTATTCGCCAACCGTTTCACATGCTGCGTCTGCCGGAAGCGGAAACGAGGCGTGATCGTCCATCACATCAGGAAATGGGCTGAAACGCGCGATCACGGGGTGGACAATTTGTCCGTGCTCTGCACGCTGGATCACGCGAAAGTCCACACCAAGAGCGAGCTAACGCAGAACATCGATGAAACGACCCTCCGCAGCTTCAAGCAGCGGTGGGAGGCCGAGATTGTTCAGATGGACGCCGAGGCCATTCTTGATCAATCGCGTCAGCATCATGCCGCATGGGTCTACTTCAACCACCATCGGCTTTTTGACCTCGCTGTCCAGAACCAGGTGAAATTCAGCGACCTCGAAGCCTTCGATATAGCCAAGAGGCAACAGCTCTGTGACCGGAATGGCTTTCTTGTGCCCCGGAACCTCGATACAGGCTGGATGTATGGTGATAGCTACGGCCGGGTTCTCTACGCATATGTGCGAGACGTTTTGCATGCGACCCTTGAGAAGATGACCATCGCCAATATCTCGGACGATCTGGAGAGAGGCGTGCTGTCGGCTCTGCTCAAGCCTTCCGATTTCATCCTGGTGCAAGGGCTGCACAGCTTCGCCAAGCAGAACTCAGTAGACAAGGGGCCGGGGCAGACCACGGATGGCACTAGGAGGGCAAACAGCGTGAGCGTCGAGTTCACTCTCGACCGGTTCGAGGCCACGTCATCTTCGGCCCACGGTCGCTGGGTTTCCGGCAGCGTGGACGTGAGCAGCATAATTCGGGTTGGCACTATCACTTATGAAGGTGGCAAGCTGCGCATACAGGGGACCGTTCTTGCTATCGCGATGGGGTTCTCTGTATTCAAAACGCGGGAATACGCCAGCTTCCCATACCGCGCGGGTGTCTATCGAGTAGATGACGACTTCGGCGAAGATGATGACTCCTGGCTGGATGACGATAATGACGACGACGAAGAGTGAGGCTCACTTCTCAATCAGGCTGATGGTATAGTTGGTCTGCTCGATCGTATCGAACAGCTTCAGGCCGGATTTCTCCAGCAGCTGCTTGAACAGGTCGTCCATGTCCTTGTAGGCCGTCATGATCGGCTCGTGGGTCAGCGCCTTCTGCCAATCCGCCTTCAGGTTATCGATGATGTTCCGCTGGTCAGGCGTGGCGCTGGCCACGTTGTCGTACCGAATTTCGGCCGGTTTGCCGTGGGCGAGCGTGTCTCGCAGGTTCTTCATGTTACGGAATGAGCTAAGTGGCCGGGTCTCCCAGACAATTGGCATCTTGAAGGCGTTGAACACCACGGCGACCTTGCTCTCGATTGGGTCGCGCTCGATGTAACCCTTTAAGCACTTCATGCCGAAGAAATTGATGTGGGCCTCATTCGTGAAGGCGATTGAGGTTGCGCAAGCCAGATAGTCGAAGGCTATGCCGGTTCTGTCTCCGGATTCGATCTTCTTCTCAATCTGGCGTTTAACCAGTAAGCCGCGTTCGCGAGATGGTTATGCAAGTAGACGTCAGCCTTGCCGGTGACCTTGGCCTTGAGATCCTTGTCCATTTCCCGCCCCCTTAGTCCCCGCAAGCCAACTTGGCCGGCTTGCGCGCAAAGCCAGGCCTCCCGCTCAAATTCGGGGAGGTTGCATGGCCGGCATCGTAGCTACTTTCAAAGCGTTGTCACTGGACGAGATGATCGAGGTCTATCCGCAGATCACCGCGTGGCGGGTGCCAACGAAGGACGCTTAGCGGCTCCAACCCGACGCCGAGATCAGGCCCATAGGTTTAAGCCCGATGAGGCAAAAGCTACTGCTGCAAGGTCCTCCGGCTCGCCGCAGCTCCGACCGAAGATTGCCGGCCGCTGACGCTAGAAACGCCTCGGATTATCAATGCTGTTAACAGGACACCCTTGGCGCTTAAGCCAGGCCTATCCCTATGCAGTCGTTTCTGGCCCAGAAGAGGATATCCACTCCTCCGCACCGGGAGCTGCAAGTGACTGTAAAGGCATTATTTCTTGGCGGCTCAAGGAAGCGTTGCGAAAATAGCTACGGCGGATAGCTACAAATGTGCGCGCAAGATCAACTTGGTCGCCGGCATGGTCGGTCGATCGACTCGGCCGCAGCCTCTAGGATCTCGTCGACCTCTTGACCGAGTTGCAACGCTCGGCTGCGATCTTTACCTGGATCAGCGAGCGCTCGACACTAGCACGCCACCCGGTCGGGCGATGTCCCAAATGTGCGGTGTCGTTGCCAAGTGATCCGAGAGCGGGTCAACGCCGGGCTCGCGCGAGCTAAGGAGCGTAGCATTAAGCTAGGTCGGCCCGCGGTTAATTCATCGACCGAAACTCACATCCGCGCCCTTCGCGCCGAGGGTATGGGCATCCTCAAGATCGGCCGGAGCGTCGGCGTCGGTACCAGCGTTGTGCAGCGCGTCGTTACTTCGGCTGCAGAAGCATCCGGTTAGCCGGAATTGCATGAACTTCACTGATACCGCTCACCTGGCCAAGAATGGCCGAGCTGTTCCGGCCCGAAGCTTGTATGGCCACATTGCTTCATCCGCGATGGACAGCAAGCTATCGTGCCGATAATATCTTTGAGTTGTAACTTAATATCGCGATGCACTACCGCGCGAACTGATTTATTTGCGAGCGGTAACGGCCCTACCGCTCCTCCGCTTTATACGCGAACCAGATATCTAATTTGAAAAGGTGACGTGCGCTCGCTGAGCGCAAACAGTGATTGAACGGCGGAGTCCGTCGATGCTGGATGACATTGTCGAGAGATTGAAGCAAGGCAAGCTCCTGGAGCGCGATTATCAGGCGCTTGTGGAAGCGCTGAACACGGGTGAGGTCGTGGCTTCCGGCGTTGGGGCGATTGCGGGGGGCAGCATCGTAAACTCACATTTGACGACCTTCGTCTTGCAGTTCGGAAACGGAGCCGCGATCGAGATTCCGGAGGCGATCCTGGCAAAGCTAAGCGAGGCGGTGCGTGTGTCGCTCCCGCCGGTTCTTCACAACCTGCCCTCGGTCGCAGCAGCATTCACGGGACGTGGCCGGGAGGAGGACGAGATTGTCGCGGTCTTGGCCGGTCAAGGTGGATCGGCGACGATTTCGGCTTTGAAGGGCATTGGCGGAGCCGGCAAGACGGCGCTGGCAGTTAAGGTCGGCCATCGCCTGACTGTTCAGTTTCCAAATGCGCAATTGCTGATTGATCTGCGCGGTACGAGTGACGGGCCGATGGAGCCGAAGGCGGCTATGGAAAGCGTGATCCGTCGCTTTCATCCCAGCGGACGGCTTCCGGACGACGATGCGGCGATCTTAGAGATCTATCGCGACCTTCTACGCCAGAAGAAAGTGCTTCTTATCCTCGATAATGCCAGGGACACGGCGCAGGTGGGGCGGCTGCTCCCGCCAGCCCCTAGTGCTGCGATCGTGACGTCGCGTCAGGTGCTGCATCTTGCAGACGCCAAGAGTATCCGATTGGACGACCTGCCGCTACCTGACGCGACGACGTTTGTGCTGAAGCTGTTGGACGGGGAGCGGTCACTGACCGACGCGGAGCTTCGCAGGCTCGCTCAAGATTGCTGTTTCTGTCATCCCTTGTCCCTGAGGGTCGCAGCGCTGTTCTTGAAGAACCACCAGGGCCGCGGCATCTCGGACTACATCGCGTGCGTGGAGAAGGATTATTCGCGGCTGAAGCTGCGGGGATTGCCCTATCACGATGTGCTGGGGCTGATCGGCCGGAGCGTGGCGCAGCTGTGGGCCGAGGATGAGACGTTTTGCGCGGATTGGCGGGATCTGTCTGTATTTCCGTCCGGGTTCGACGCGGCAGCGGCGGCGGCGGTCTGGACGATCGATGACAAGAATGCCGGCTCAGATCGGCTTTGCGAGCTAGAAGCGTGGGGCCTGCTTGAGCCGATCGCGCATGATCGTTACCGGCTGCATGATCTTCTGCGGGATGTGGCACGGCGCGATTGGCCGGCGGAGAGGGCGGAGGCCGCTTCGCGGCGCCATGCGCAATATTTTGTATCGGTCCTGACGCGGGCGGAAGCGCTTTATCTTCTGGGTGGCGCGGCGATCGGGGTGGGGCTGTCGCTGTTCGACCAGGAGCGGGTAAACATCGAGGCTGGACAGCACTGGGCGGCGGCAGGAGCAGCGCGGTCGGTGGCTGCAGCGAGGCTGGCAGCGGCCTATGCGAACGCCGGCGTGAACGCTTTGAGCTTGAGGCTGCATCCGCGTGAACGGATTCGATGGGGCGAGGCTGCGTTAGAGGGCTGCCGCAGGACCGGGGACCGTTACGGCGAGAGCAACGCGCTCGGCAATCTCGGTAACGCCAACTACGATCTCGGCGAGACGCGCAAAGCGATCGAGCATTACGAGCAGGTTCTCACGATCGCCCGGGAGATTGGCGATCGTCGCGGCGCGGGCAATGTATTCTTAAATCTCGCGCGCGTTTATGCCGATCTTGGCGAAAATCGCAAGGCGATGGGGCATTACGAGCAGGCGCTGGCGATCTCACGCGAGATCGGAAACCGGAAACTTGAGGGCATCGTGCTTGGTAATCTTGGGCTGGTCTATACCAACCTGAACGAGATCCAAAAGGCGATTGAACACTTCGAGCAGAGTCTAACTATCGCGCGCGAGTTCGGGAATCTCCATGTCGAGAGTAATGGACTCAATAATCTCGGGCTCGTCTACGTAAAACTCGGCGAAACCCGGAAGGCTATCAATTGCCATGAGAAAAGCCTGGCGATGGCCCGCGAGATAGGAGACCGTCGGCGCGAAGGCGAGGCGATGGACCATCTTGGGCTCGCCTACGCAAAGCTCGGCGAGACCCGCAAGGCCATCGATCACCACGAGATCGGCTTGCGGGTTGCCCGCGAGATCGGAGACCGTCGTGGCGAAGCCGCCACCCTTCTCAATATTGGGCACGGGTATGCCGCACTTGGCGAGACACGAAGGGCAATTGAACACTGGGAACAGAGCTTGGTCATCGCTCGGGAGATAGGACACCGGGACGGCCAAGCCGGCGCGCTCTCCAATCTCGGGGTCGCCTACGATGCTCTTGGCGAGGGTCGGAAGGGGATGGAATATTATCAGCAGTGCTTAGCCATCGTGGGTTATGAGGAGCCCTAAACTGGGTCCAAACTTGGACTCGACCAGCGATGGACAACTGGATCACGAAAAGAAAAAGACTCAAGCGGACTATACTTCCGGCACTCGAGACGGATTTCCTAAATGCTTCGCGCAATTGTCGGGATTTGATTGAGGAGAAGATTGTGATGAGTGGAAAAGATACACGCGCGTCCGGAGCAGGCTCCATCGCGGTCGGAGGTTCGGCTAAAAGTTCGACTATTTTGACCCACGTTATCGCGTCCAGCGACTCTAAAAGAAGCGAGCCGTCATCGAAAGGCGGCGGCAAAAGCTTTGTTGCTGAAGGTCCGGGTTCGGTCGTAGGGAATAACTTCGAGAACACCTATGTCTCAACTAACGTCAGCATCTTGTCAGCTCCCCAAGACCGTGCCGACGCCGTCCACTTTCCGCGCCTGGAGACACCGGTCGACGTCATCCTGCGTATCGCTCATGCCGGCTCCGAAATCCGTTTCGATGCGTTGACGCGCGATGAACGCCGGGTAGGGCCCTTCAAGAAGAGCGTCGGGACTCATCCAGAGGAATTTGCGAAAGAGCTGAGCGAGATCGGTCGCGGCGTCCTGCCGTCGGAAGAGCAGAGGGCCGGGCGATTGCGCAATATCGGGCTCGATATTGCAGCGCTTATTCCGAAGGAATTACTGGACGGGAATGATGCCGTACTCCGCGCGGCCCTGACGAAGAAGGGCGCAGGACCCTCGATCTTAATTCTGACTGACGACGCTTTCATCCCATGGGAATTGGCTTTGCTTCCTGCGGGCGGCGGGGGGGCCGGAAGGCGCTATCTCGGTGAGGCCGCAAGGGTTGGACGCTGGCCGATCAATGACGACTTCGCGGCGCCCCGCGCCGGGTTGGAGCTCGGAGACTTCCATGTCGTCGTTGCGTCATCTTATGAGACGACCGGCTCTCGCAGGGATTTGCCGCACGCAATTGCCGAGGCTGAGTTCGCCGTCACTAAGTTCGGAGCGATGCGTCACGAAGCCAATGGTGCGGAGATTGCAGAGTGGTTGGCCTCGCCACGACCGAACGCCGAAACGTTGCTGCTGGCCCTGCATGGCTACAGCGATCCGAGAGCCAACGAGCAGCGGCTGATTCTTGGTGACGGCCATGAAATGACACCAGCTGACCTGCTGGGTCTTGATGGAAAGGACCGGCCGCCGCGTCCCTACTCCGTCGTCTTCATCAACGCCTGTCAGGCCGGGACTGGCGGTCAGACCCTGGGGCAGGTGTCCGGCTTTCCGGGCACGTTGACCAGACGCGGCACTGGAGCCGTGATCGCGCCGCTGTGGGAAGTCGACGATGCCGGGGCTTGTCACTTCGCCAGGTGCTTCTTCACGAAGATGCTGGACGAGGCGATGGAGGCCGGCGTCGCCCTTAAGAGCTTGCGTCAGGACGCGGCGAGTCCCGGCATCACGCGGCTCGCCTACATTTTCTATGGCCATCCCTTGCTGAAACTCAACCAGGATTGATTCAGCCATGGCGAGCGATGTGAAACTTGACGGTGCCGGGCGCGCGCGGCTCAGCAGCAGGGCGATCACAGTAAGCGCACCCGGCTGGACTGGCTCGGCTCGACTGCGCGACCCCGCGCCATCGACAAAGCGCGGTCCGGTCGAAGTAGAAGTTCTGCCGGATGATGCTGTCCACGGCGCGGGAATGACGGTGGTTGCCGATCTCGAGATCCGGGCTGCGCCCGATCGGAACGTCACGACTGGCGCGCGCGGAGGTGCGGCCGCACCGGCGATCGCCGTCACGCTGGATCAGCCTCGACCCGATCGGGACTATGCGTTGTTGCAACGCGATGCCTCCGGCCTGCTTCGGTGGGTGTTTCCGAAACAAAAGGATGCAGGCAGTGTGAGCTTCTCCCTGAACCAACCGATCTCACACGCACCAAAAACGGGCGACGGCAAGCGTGGACCGTTGACGGCCGCCATGAGAATTGGCGCGCGCATCGTGAGCTGGGCGGCGGACGGCGTGACCGGAAAACTCGCTCGCCAGGTTGCGCTCGCTTGGGAGGAGAAGCGGCGGCCCTATTTCTTGAAGGCGATGGGGTGTGACGGGACGGAGGCCGAACCTGTCTGGGACAACCTGCTCTCAGGCCGAACACTACTGCTCGTTCATGGCACTTTCAGCACGCCCGGTGCGGGTTTCTATGGCCTGTTCGGCAGCGAAGAGTTCAACACCATTCTTTCCCGCTACGACAGGCGCTGCCTGGCTTTCGCCCATCCCTCCCTCAGCGCCGGCGTAGAGGACAACGTCGAGGAACTGATTGAGCGTCTCCGCAAGGCTTTGCCGGTATCAAAGAAGCTCGACGTCGATATTATTTGTCACAGTCGTGGCGGCCTCGTCTCGCGCGCGATCGCTGCGGCCGTCTCGATGGGAAAATTGCCGCTGCGCATCGGCAAGCTCGTGATGATCGGCGCGCCGAACCGTGGCACGCCCCTGACCGACATCACACACTGGAGGGACTTTATCGATTGTCACACCAATCTGCTGGTCGCGTTGCCTGACAGCGTTTCGACGGTCGGGTTGGAAGGAGTCCTGTGTCTTGTCAAGATTATCGGTGGTGGCGCGGTCCCGGGGCTACCGGGGCTCGCAGCGATGCAGGCCGGAGGCCAGCTCCTTGCCTCGCTCGGAAAGGAGAACCTCGGTGAGGTGCGGCTTTATGCCATTGTCGGGGATTTTTCGCCAGAACCTGACTCGGCCCTGGCTAGGCTACTGATGAAGGGCGGCAAAGCTGGGGTTGACGCCTTCTTTGGTGAAGCCAATGATCTCGTGGTGCCCACCAAAGGATGTCACGATCTAACGGGCGTCAAGGGGTTCCCGCTCGCGGCGGAGCGGATCCACCAATTCTCTGGACATACGGTGAATCACGTTACCTTCTTTCAATCGCGAAGTGTGCGTCAGACATTGGCGGCGGTGCTGGCCGACGATGACGGAAATCTGCCCGCTAATCAGACTTGAGAGTGTTTCGCGGTCAATGGAGTGACCTGTGCACGCGGAAATCATTGAAAGAGTGAGGAGGGGACAACTTCTCGACGGCGATATCCCCGCCATCATCGACGCATTGATGAGAGGCGACGTGCTTGCTTCGGCTGATGGTGCGATGGCTGTTGCTGGCGGAGTTTCCAACTCTTCTCTCAGCACTTTCGTCTTGAATTTCGGACATGACGCTAACGTCGAACTGCCCGAGCCAATCCTAGAGAGGCTCAGCGAGGCGGTACGCCTCTCATTGCCTGCGGTCCGTCACAATCTCCCGCCAGTCGAGTCAACGTTCACGGGCCGTGACCGGGAAGAAAAGGAAATTCTCTCCGTACTGACCGGCCATCGCTCGGCAGTTTTGAAGGGGATCGGCGGCGCCGGCAAAACGGCATTGGCGGTCAAGGTGGGACACCGTCTCACCCTTCAGTTCCCGGACGCGCAGCTGCTGTTCGATCTAGGCGGCAGGAGCAATGCTCCATCGTCACCACGCGCGACGATGGAGAATGTGATCCTACGCTTTTATCCTGGTACGCAGCTTCCAACGGAAGAAAAAGCCATTTCGGAACTCTACCGCGATCTCCTTCGTCGTAAGCGGGTTTTTCTTATCTTCGACAACGCTCGTGATGGATCGCAGGTCGAAGTGTTGCTTCCGCCTGACCCAAGCGCAGCCATCGTGACGTCCCGTGAAGAATTGTTTCTATCGGATGCCAAACGAGTGACCTTGGACGACTTACTGTTACCCGACGCAATGGCCCTAGTGACGAAGCTCCTAGATGGTGAACGATCATTATCGGACTCTGATCTCCGCCGGTTGGCTAAAGACTGCTGCTTTTGTCACCCGCTGTCTCTTAGAGTAGCCGCACTATACCTAAAGGGGCACAAGGGGCGTGGCGTGTCCGACTATATCGCAGGTGTCGTGGCCGATCGCACCAGGTTGAAGCTCGGACGGCGGTCCTATGACGATGTCTTGGCCGTCATAGGCCAAAGCGTCGAGCAGTTGCGGACTGAAGACAAGGCGCTATGCGCAAGATGGCGGGATCTATCGGTCTTCCCATCGGGGTTCGACGCGGCAGCCGCCGCCACGATATGGTCGATCGAAGACAGTGGCACGGCGTCTGACTACCTTTCTCAGCTTGAGGAGCGGGGAATCATCGAGGTGATTGGTGAAGACCGCTATAGGATGCACGATCTTCTGCGAGAAGTGGCAGAGCGAGATTGGCCAAAGGCTCGGTCAAAAGCGGCCGCACAGCAGCATGCAGTGCACTATCTTTTTGTCCTAAATCAAGCAAGCCAGCTTTATGCGCAGGATGGTTCGGCATCGACCGAAGGGCTCGCGTTATTCGACCAGGAACGCACAAATGTTGAAACCGGGCAGCGATGGGCATCAGAACAGAACCGGTCTATGGCTGCTGCAAAATTGGAGGTGCTTTATGCAGATGTTGGAGCAGACGTTTTGAGCCTCAGGCTCCATCCTCGCGAGCGCATCAGATGGTACGAATCCGCTCTACGCGGCGCGCTTCGGCTCGCAGACCTTCGTGGGCAAGGCGCCGCGCTGGGTAATCTTGGACTCGCGCACGCAGATGTCGGAGAGACTGAGAAGGCAATCGATAACCACAAGAGTGCTTTGACGCTTTCGCGAGAACTTGGTGATCGTCGGACTGAAGCGCAGGATCTTAGCAATCTCGGAATTGCGATTTCAAATCTTGGCCGGATTCGCGAAGCAATCTCCTTCTATGATCAGGCTGCTCTGATCGCGCGTGAGATGGGCGATCACTTAGCCGAGGGCTGCGCTAGCAACAATCTCGGTTTCGCTTATGCTCGCCTTAGAGAACCTCGCCGGGCCATTGAGTACTTTGAGAAAGCGTTAGTGTTCTCGCGCGGCAATCGTCGGAGCGAGGGCAGGGTACTCGGCAATCTTGGAATCGCCTACGCGGATCTTGGTGACGTTTCGAAGGCCATCAAATATCATGAACAAGCGCTGGCGATCTCGCGAGAGATGGACGATCGGCAAGCACAGTCAATGGATCTCGATGATCTGGGCAACATTTACGCACGGCTCGGTGAGACCAGTAAGGCGATCGAGCTTCACGAGAAGGGATTGGCAATCTCTCGCGCTATAGATGATCGACAGACGGAGGCCCGACATCTTCGCAGTTTAGGCGCTGTCTACGCCGGCATCCAAGAAGCTCGAAAGGCGATAAATTACTATGAGAGAGCTCTGGGCATTTTCCAGCTGATTGGAAACCGTCGCGACGAGGGCGGGACTCGCAAAGATCTAGGGGAAGCTCAGCTAGAGAGTGACTATGTAGTCGGGAGGAGCCAGCTGCAGGCGGCGCTGGCCATCTTTAAGGATATTGACGACCCTCGTGCCGAGGATGTCGCGAAGTTGCTTGTCAAGCTCGATCGAGGGAACAGCAACTGATGTGCACCCGCTGCCTGTTGTCTGCGATGATGGCGCCTTATTGGAGTCGTGCGACGTGCGACCGCGACGTCTCACGCATTCGGACCGCGGGGCTGGTTGGAGGCATAGATGTAGTTGATAGAAACAAAGCCATTTCGGCTCAGTCCCAGGAAGTAGTTGTTTGCGGGACGCGGAGTTGCATTTGGGCTAAGTCAGCCCATAGGTTGACTGGTTCTGGCTGGACCGCTCGCTAACGTTGTAGCGCTCTGGGTTGACTACCTGGCCGATCACGCCGCACAATTGCTAGGTTTGAGAGGACGTCCTGTTTCAAGGTTGTAATCATGGGGTTTATCAAGTTCACCAAAGGTAGAACACTCAGCGACGAGGATAGAAAGTCGCTGCAGAAGTTGCTCGACGATGAGCGCAAGAAAATCTTGGCGGACTTGAAAGTTGTCGATCACCGTTTGTCGAAGCTGAAAGCTTCAAAGAAGAAGACGAAAAAAGCCAAAAAGACGAAAACGAAGAAGACCACTCGCTAGACTTAGCCCTAAGGCCACGACTAAATCCTTCTACGGCCGAGAATTGGCTATCGGAGCCGCCAGCTGCGTCATCAACTCACAGTCAGTGCCGGACAAGATCGCTGGCGATCTAACCGTTATCACTCTCTCAGAAAGCACCGAGCCGAGTCGATTGCGCCACAAGATCTACGATGATCCGCAATGCGCGGTGGCCATAGCTGATTGGCTGGATCGCCAGACAGTGAAGTTAGGGACTCAATTCAGGACACAAATCGTCGGCCTTATCCGGTCCCGAGCTTCTGTCTGATCTGCAAAGATCGCTGCTCGGTACAAGTATCTTTCCCTTCAAACCCAACGTATGCAGTGGGTGATGGAAGATCCATTGGTGCGAGACGCCTATGAGGCCTCGCTTGCGCAAATTCCTGCGACCCCCGGCAGGACTGACGTATGATGGTAAAATTCGAGAGGCGCATCAGCGAGCGCGCCGAAGGTTAGAAACTCGCACCCGACAACAACAGAACTGCACCGATTGCCATAAGTAGAATGCCCGGCCAGTTTGCGCCAAGCCCCAGGAATCGCACGCCGCGCCTTGAGGGCTCGAGAGTGTCGGGAACCGGTCCGGAAGAACGTGGGCGGCTGAGCGATCCCCACCAAATAGCAGTGCGCGCCATATACAAGATGCCGCCGAAAACGAGCAGTGCGCCGAACACCAGCAGGATATTGCTCATAACCCGAAACTCCCGGGTTCGTGGTCGCCCCGATCACAACCTCCCTCAACGCGCGCGGCACTTTAAAGGTCCTACGCGGCACCGGCGCGTCGCCGATTGCTTTTTCCCCGTGGCCGGAGTCTGATCGGCCGCATGGGGCAACATCAGTACGACATCGACGAGCTCGCGCGCATGGAGCGGCTTTGCCCAGATCTTGCGGAGGAGAGCAGGGTGCCCGGCGAGGCCGAGGCACTGCGTGAGATGGCCGAAAACTACGGTCGCGAGGCCGCGAAAATGACCGTAGTCAGGACCGTGGATTGCGATCGACGAAAAGCGAAAAAACGTGCAATTTCAAGAAGGTTGACAGGACACCCCTTCCGCCCCACCGCTTGTCCACGCAAACCGTAGGACGGATTTCGCACGGCACGCAAAGTCCAAGCCGCTTTGCGGTCGAAGCGGCGGCGGCTCCACGATTTGAACGTACGGTGGGGCAGGGGAGTCGACGAACGTTTCTTTGATTGGCTCCAATCGGACATCGATTGCCGGAGCTAGCTCAAACTTGCCCATGATGGATTGGAGCGAGAGCTTAGGTTTTTCAAACGCTTAGAAGGCAGCGTGTGCACGATGTGTGCACCGGGAGATCAAGAAAAATCTTGCATCAGCCAAACGCGAGCAGGCTTTCTGAAGTGGACGAGCCGGTCGCGGGAAGCGTTACTTCTTCGCCACGTATTCGCGCGCAGCTCCGCAAACTATCTGTGATGCTCCGAGAACTATGTGCGGTTGCGTTCGGCCGGTCCCAAGGGCCCGGACCAGTTGTCACGTTCGACACCGGTCGCGGTCATCCCCGGCTGAGGGGGATCAGAACGTGCCGGGGTAGGCGCCACCGTCGATCAGGATGTTCTGTCCGGTGATATAGCCCGCGTGTTTTGAGCACAGAAATGCGCAAGTCGCTCCGAACTCGTCAGGGTGTCCGAACCGCTTGCTCGGATTACTTGCCCTGATCTCTTCAGTTAGATCGGCCACGTCGCGCGAAGAATTCCTCGCGAGGGCCGCGAGGTTGGATTTCAGCCGGTCGGTATCGAACGTGCCGGGCAAGAGATTGTTGACGGTCACGTTGTGCTCGGCGACGGAACGCGCGAGCCCGGCGACAAAGCCCGTCAGCCCGGTGCGGGCACCGTTCGATAGCGCGAGCATCGCAACCGGCGCCTTCACGGCGTGCGACGTGATGTTGACGATACGACCGAACTTGCGCGCGATCATGCCATCGACCGTCGCCTTGATGAGTGCGATCGGCGACAGCATGTTGCCGTCGATCGCCTTGATCCAGTCGTCGCGCCCGAAATTCCTGAAGTCGCCGGGCGGTGGTCCGCCGGCGTTGTTGATGAGAATGTCGGGATCAGGGCAGGCGGCGAGAATGGCCTCGCGACCTTCGCTGGTCGTGACGTCAGCCAGGACGATACTGGGCCGAAGGCCGCTTGCCTGCGCAATATCATCGGCGGCACTCTCTAGTACGTCGCGCCGTCGTGCCACGATGACGAGCTCGACGCCTTCACGCGCCAGGGCCATGGCGGAAGCCTTGCCCAAGCCCTGGCTGGCGGCGCACACGATGGCCCTGCGGCCTCTCAATCCCAGATCCATATTCCCTCGTGAGGTCTGCCCGCTGCCTGCGGCGTTTCGATCGCGCTTATTTGCTCGGCAACGTCATGCCGGCGGGTTTTGCGCCCCACATGCAAAAACTTGTCGGCTCGAAGCCGTATTGCCGCGGCCGGTGCGTCGCTTCATCCGCGATCTCATCGACGCCGACCGAATATTCGAAGATCATGCCGTCCGGTCCCTTGAAGTAGAGGAAGCGCGCGCCGGAGGTCGGATGCCGGCCCGGGCCGAACACGATCGGCACGCGCCTCTCGTTCAGGAAATAGTAGGAGCGCAGCACGTCGTCATTGCTCTCGACCTGGTGATTGATGTGCTGGATGCCGGCCTGGGGCGCGCGCACCAGCGCAATGGTGTGATGAATTGCGCTCACGCGCATCAGCGGGATGTCGCCGATGCGGTCGCTGACACATGCATTGCACACTTGCGTCCAGAACCGCTCGTCGCGCGCCGGATCGGTCGAATTCAGGCCGATATGGCTGAAGCCGGTGATGCCGGCGTCACGGCTGGCGAAATAGCGCCGCCCGCTGCGCTCGGCGCGAACCACGAGCTCGATATGATTGCCGGTTGGGTCGCGAAATCCGATGAAGGCCTTGACCTTGCGCTGCTCGGCCTCCTGCGCGGTGCCGGCGTGGGCGGGATGGCCGAGCGATTCCAGCGTCGCCGCCGCGTCTTGCAGGCCGGCTTCGTCCTCCACCTCGAAGCCGACGGTCTGCTCGCGCGGATCGCCTTCCGAGTAGCACAGCGTGTGCGCACGTTCGTCGGATCGCAGATACAGCGCCTTGTCGCCGCGCTCGGCGACCTGGAGGCCGAGACAGGCCGTGGCAAAATGTTCGGCCTGCTCTAGATCGGGCGAACCGAGGCGGACATAGCTCACGTCCTTCAACTGGATCATGCGTTGCTCCTGTTCGATGATGCGGACGCGCCAAGCTCGGGAACCTTCTTGCTTTCGCTGCCCCAGTTGCAGAGCGAGGTGGCATGAAGCGGAAATTGCCTGGCCGGCCGCGGCTTATCGCCGATTTCGGCCATGCCGTGGACATAGGACAGGATCAGCCCATCGGGTCCTTCGACATGCAGGAAGATCTGGTGCGAGGCCGACTGGCGGCCGGGCCCTTGCACGACCCTCACCTGGTTGTCCTGCATGAAGTAGCTGTTCTGCATGATCTGATCGAGCGCTTCGACCTCGAAGGCGGCGTAGAGCAGGCCGTTTCGCCGCGATGGATAGAGCGCGATGCGATGATGCAGATGGTCGATACTGAGGTAGGCGATATCGCCGACCCAGTCAGTGACCTCGGCGCCGAGCAGGCGCCAGAACGAGAGGTCACGGACGTGATCGGTGCTGCGCAGGCCGATGCCATGGAACTGGATGATGCCGGCATCGCGCGGCGGAAAATAGCGCCGGCCGCTGCGGGTGGGACGGGTGATGAGATCAATGCGATTGCCGGAGGCGTCGTCCGCAAGCAGGGCGGACTGCACATATCGCCGCCGGCATTCGTCCGGGCTTGCCGGCCGCACGGCAAAATCCTGCGCGCGCAGCCGCTCGCCGAGGTCTTTCAGAGCGGCGTCATCCCAGACCTCGATGCCGATGCTGGTGCCGTCGCGCTGATCGCGGCTGAGACTCACGGTGCGGAAGCGATCGTCGGAGCGGAAGGCCGGTTCGTCGTCGTGGCCGGCAACCTGCTGGAGGCCGAAGATGTCGGAAACGAACTGCGCACAGGCCTGCGGCTCGCTGACGGCATGACGGACGTAGCAGACCGATGTGATGAGCGGCGTGCTTCGGTTTGCTGCTTGCCTGCTCATTGCAGCCGACCTCGTTTTTGCTCGGCTTCGAGGAAGACCTTGATCATCTGCCGCCAGAGCCCGAACAGATGGTCAAACCATTTCGGATCATTGTCCCAGAGCGTGCGCAGCGCCATGCCGCGGACGACACCGAGGGTGAGCGCCACGATATCGGCCGCGACTGCGGGGGGAACGTTGCTGGCGGCCAGCGCCTCCGCCCAGGCGGCCTCCACCGGACGGCGCGCCTTTCGCGAGATGTCGAGGATCTTCTTGCGCACCGCCTGGTCGGTCGAGGTCGAGAGCACGATATCGATTGCCACCAGGAAATGCGCGCTGAAGAAGAACTCCTTGGCATCCTCGATCACGGCCTCGATCAGGTCGCGTGGGCGATTGATGGCAGCCGCGCGGCGGCGGCTGAGGATTTGCGCCTGCTCGAAGACGTATTCGAGCGTGGCGACGACAAGCGAGTCCTTGGTCGGAAAATGATGCAACTGGGCGCCGCGAGAGACGCCGGCCTCAGTGGCAACTTCAGCCGTGCGAAACCGCGCATAGCCTCGGCGCCGGATCAGATTGGCCGCGGCCTTCAGGATGCGCAAACGGGTTTCTGCGGTTCGTTCTGCTTGGGTGCGCCGGCGCGGCGGTGCCAGCGGGCGGCGCGCGGATTTGAGCGGAGCAGGCGTGCGGTCGGCGCGGGTCGGCATGTCACACCTCAATCTGGACGTTCCCGTCGACGACCGTGACGGGATAGGTCTTCAAGGCAATCTCGCAGGGCATGCCCGTGGGCTCGCCGGTGGTGACGTCGAACGTTCCGAAGTGGAACGTGCACTCCACGATTTTGCCGTTGATGATGCCTTCTTCCGCGAGCGATGCCTCGCCATGGGTGCACATGTCGGCGGTGGCGTAGATCGTGCCGGCCACGCGATAGAGCGCGACATGGGTGCCGTCGGGCAGGGGAGCCTGCTTGATCTCGCCCTCGACGACCTCGTCGGCAGTGCAAAGAATGACCGTTTCAGCCATGAGCAAAGACCTAGAGCATAGTGCTGCCGCCGTTGACGCTGATGACCTGGCCGGTCACGAACGACGCTTCGGCGGAAGCGAGATAGGACACCATCGAGGCGACTTCCTCCATTTCGGCCGGACGGCCCATCGGAATGACGCTGACGAATTTTGCGGCAAGCGCCGGATCGCTCTTTGTGATCGCAACCATCTGCGGCGTGTTTACCGCGCATGGGGCCACCGTGTTCACGGTGATGCCGTCCCTGGCGAATTCGCGCGCCATGCCGGTGGTGAGGCCGTGCATGCCGCCCTTGGCCGCGTTGTAGGCGGCGTGATCCCAGAGGCCGTTGCGCACGGAGTCTGCGCCGAGATTGACGATGCGGCCGTAGCGCTGCTTGCGCATCGGTGTGACCGCGTACCAGGAGCACCACAGCACGGTCCACAGATTGCGATCGATCGTGGTCTTCAGCGTCTCCGGCGTGTGCTCTGCGAACGGCTTGATGATGCCGCCGCCGGCATTGTTGACGAGGATATCGAGCCGGCCGAATCGTTCGGAGGCGAGCTTGATCGTCTTCTCGGCGACGCCCTGATCGGACAGATCGCCAGCCTGGATCGCAACCTCCGTGTCGAACTGGCTGGTGAGATACGCCGAGGCCTGCTTCAGCCCGGTCTCGTCAAGGTCGGCGAGAACCAGTTTGGCGCCGTCCTTGGCCAGCCGTTCGGCGATCGCAAGGCCGATGCCCTTTGCTGCACCGGTCACCACGGCAATGTTGTTTTTCAACTTCTTGTCCACGATCGCTTTCCCTACAGGATGATGCTGACGCGTCCCTGCGTGCGCAGGCCGTCGCTGTCGAGCAGGCAGCGCTTTTCCTTGATCCGCAGCCGGCCGTTCTCGGCCACCAGCCGATAGCGGGTGCTGCCGAAATAGGTGTCGGTGATGCCGTCCTTGGTGCGATAGGTGATGAAGGCGGCGGCGACTTCCATCTCATGGTGGCTGCGGCCGCGGATCCGCACGTTGCTGACGAGATGCCGCGTCCGCGAATGCGGAAACTCGGCGTGCGCGGTGCGCTTCATCAAGCGTTTGACGCGCTCGCTGAGGCGGAAGCGGTCGTCAGCGACGTAGAACAGGTTCTTGTCCGGCGAAGAATCGGCGGGAACGTCGGTCGACGGCACGTAATAGTTCGCATCGTCCGTGAACAGCTCGAGCCATTCCGGCAGTCGCCACTCATCGAGCAGCTCCGCCTCGGCGAACAGGAAATCCTCGACATCGGCGCGCGAGATATTTTGCATGTGCGTCTCCCGTCTCACACCGATGCCGCGAAGACGTTCTTGTTCCAGTGCGACCAGAACGCTCGCATCTGCAGCTCGTCATCATAGGCAGGCGTCTCCTTGCCCATGCCCTTGGAGATGTCGTTCCATTGCGCTTCGGTGGCGTTGCGGAAACCGCGCTGGCACTGCTCGAGCGCCTCGACGTCGTCTGGGGTGGCGAAACCGCCGGGGCCGAGGAATTCCAGGAAGTTGAACAGGCGGTATTTGCGCGCCCAATCCGTCTCTTCCTTCGGAGCCAGCGCCCAGGCGCTGATGGTCATGAAATCTGGCGCCTGCGGGTAATAAGTGCGGATCGTCACCGCCATGATATCGTTGACGACGAGATTGGGGAACACGAACAGGTTGCGGTTGTAGAGCGCGATCCGCTTGGCGCGCTCCTCGCCGTAGCGCGTCACGAGCCCCTGGTAGAGCCGGTCGATCTCGCGCTTGCCGTCGTCGCCCCACATCGGTACCCACTGTGCGACCGGGCGTCCCCACGGCGCCTTGTATTCCAGCACAGCATGGCCCTTGCCGAGATCGCGCGCGGCGCCCTCCAGCGGCACTGGCGCCAGCCCGCCATTGGTGGCCTTGAGGTAGTCGAAATAGGTCGCGTGCGTGGTGAGCGCGTGATAGCCGTCGATCGAATTCTCGGTGAGGAGTTTCCAGTTGGCGCGCATGGAATATTCCTGCGTGCCGCCGACGATGGTCATGCCCATCTCGGCCTGGTCGGCAATGACGTCGAGATATTCCTTCACGGCGCCGAGATAGCTGTCGAGTGTCTCGGCGTTCTTGTCGAAGCAAACGAAGCAGAAGTCGCGAAAGGTTTCGAACCGCGGCACCTGCTGCATGTTGGACGTGCTGCGCTCCTTGAAGTCAGGCGCATAGGAAGCTTCGCCCGGCTGGCTGCGCAGCGCGCCGTCCAGGCCGAACACCCAGCCATGATAGAAGCACTGAAACGACTTGGCGTTGCCGTGCTTCTCGCGGCAGACCTGAGCGCCGCGATGCGGACAGGTGTTGAACATGGCGCGCAAGGTCCCTTTTGCATCGCGCGCGAACAGGATGCTGCGGCCGCCGACCTGGCGGGTGACGAAATCTCCGCGCTTGGGCAGTTCGGAGGCATGGCCGAGATAGAGCCAGCATTTTTCGAAGATGCGCGCGCGCTCGGCTTCGAGGATGTCGGGATCGACAAACGCTTGCCGCGAGACCTTGAAGATTTGCCTGGTCTCGTCGACCATGAGCGCCGTGTTCATGCGTTCGAACGCGTTCATTGCCGGTCTCCCTCGCCAGCTTTCATTGTGATCTCAACGGCGGCTCGGAGGTCGTAACCCGGCGATTCCAGATCGCCGCGTTGCGGCTTGGCGTTGGCGGCGATGATCCGCCGCAGCATCGCCATGTCCTTAGCGGCGTTGACGGTGAGCGCGCCCACCATCTCGGTGCCGCGCATCGCGATGACCGAGAATTTTTCGCTGGTCGGATCGCCGCGCGCGATGTAGTCGGCCTCGCGCATGTCTCCGGCGACCTGGATGTTCAGGTCATATTGATCGGTCCAGAACCATGGCGGATCGTTGTATTCGCTGGTCCCGCCGATCATGTTGGCGGCGACCGCGATGGCCTGGTTCTGCGCATTCGCCCAGGTCTCGACCCGGATGGGGCGGCCGTGGCAGCGGCTCCATTGCAAGGCGGCATCGCCGGCGCAGAATATGTCCGAAGCGGCAGTGCGGCCGCAGGCATCCACCGCGATGCCGTCAGCTGTGGGCAGGCCGAGCCGTCCGGCCAAGTCGCCCGAGGGGACGACCCCGATGCCGACCAGCACCAGATCGGCAGGGATATCTTTGCCATTGCTCAGTTGAACGGACTGGGACGTACTCCCGGTGACGGTCGCGCCGAACACGAATTCGACACCGTGATTGCGGTGCTTGTCGGCCACGAGATCGCTGATCAGCGCCGGGAATGCGCGGGCGAGCAGCCGTGCTTCGCTTTCGATCACCGTGACGTGACATCCGCCCTTTGCAGCGGCGCAGGCGGCTTCCAGGCCGATGACGCCGCCGCCGACGATGACGATGCGCGAGCGGGCCGCGATATGACGACGAAAGCGGATCGCATCCTCGACGTTGCGCAGATACTGGACGTTGAGCGGCCCGCCATCCAGCGCGGCGAGCCGTCGCGGACGCGTGCCGGTCGCGAGCAGAAGCCGGTCGAAGGGAAAGCTACCGCCGTCGGCGGTGGACACGATACGGCGGTCGGCGTCGCAATCGACAGCTGCCGTGCCGGTCTCGAGGCGCACGCCCAGCGTTTCGTTCCAGTCGCGCGGCTGCTTGATATAGGCGAGCGGCGCATCGGGGGACTGCAACATGGCCTTGGACAGTTGCGGCCGTTCATAGGGAGGGTGGGGCTCATCGCCGATCATCGTGATGGCGCCCTTGAAACCGCGCGCCCGCAGTGCTTCCGCGGCACGCGCGCCGGCCTGGCCGGCTCCAGCGATCACGATGTTCTCGATCGTTCGCGCCACGCTCGTTCGCTCCCTGATGCGTTGTCGACGGCATCTTGTTGATCGTGCACTAGCATACGAATATAGGATTGCATAGAAAATAAAAACAGTCCAACCTGCTTGTAAGTTCATAGCGTGGCTTGGGCTGGGTTCTTGTCGGAGCGTGCGCCGCAAAAAGACATCGGGGAAACGTCTTGGTCGAAGCAATCGACACCCATACCCATTTCGTTCCGCGGCACATCCCGGCGGAGCCGGGCCGCAATCCGCTCTGGCCGTCGATCGAGCTCAAAGACACATCCGCCGCCGTCATGGTCGGCGGCAAGGTGTTCCGGATAATCGATTCCCGCAGCTGGGATGCGCGCCGAAGGCTGGACGACATGGCGGTTGACGATGTCGATGTGCAGGTCATCTCGCCGATGCCGGAACTGTTGTCGCATTGGTTTCCGGCTGACGATGCTGACGCGCTTTGTCGCTGCGTGAACGAGGGGATCGCGGCGCTCTGCGCCGATCATCCCGGCATTTCATCGGGATCGGGATGGTGCCGATGCAGGATGTTGCGCTTGCGGTGCGGCGCATCGACAGCATCAAGTCACTTGGCCTGCGCGGTTTCGAGATCGGAACGCATATCAATGGTATGGCGCTCGGCGACGCGCGCCTGAACGACGTCTATGCAGCGGCCGAGCAGGCCGGGTTGGTGCTCATGATCCATCCGCTGCATCCGCTGGGGCTCGATCGAATGGATGGTCGTCCGGAGCTTGCGGCCGTGGCGGCGTTTCCGCTGGAGACGGCATTCGCCGCGGTGTCACTGATGACCCATGGCGTGCTCGAGCGCTTTCCGAAGCTGCGGATCCTGCTCAGCCATGGCGGCGGTGCGCTGTCCTGGCTGCTGCCGCGGCTGCATCACGCTTATGCGATGGGCCCGCCGTTGCAGAGTCTGTTCGCAAAGGATCCGACCGAGATCGCTCGATCCTTCTACTACGACACGATCCTGTATGACGGGCCGGCGCTGCAATATCTGGCCGACAAGGTCGGCAGGGACCGGCTCGTCGTCGGGTCGGACTATCCGTTCACGATCAGGCAGGACAAGCCTTCGCAGTTCGCCGAGCAGGCCTTGGCTGTTGGGCGTGAAACACTCTGCGCCAACGCAAGGCTGCTGTTCGGGCTCGGCCAGGGCTAACGGGAGGGAACTTTGGGAAGCTGCTATTCCTATCGCCAGTTCTCCTCGCTCGGGCCGTTGCCGCCGCGCACGCCGGCGCGGCCGGATCCGCAGGTGCCGAAGGACCGCAAGCTCGGCCCGTGCTCGCACGGCAAGATCGGCGCGTTCTATTTCTACGCCGAGGGCTCCCAAGATGATCCCGCCTTTGGATTTTGCGAGATCGAGCTGTCGGTTCAACGCCTGGCCGAGAACAAGGTGCGGCTCGAACTCTACTGCATCGCCGACGGTTACCAGAGCGCGCGTGGCGTTGGCACACGACATCCGCTGAAGATCGCGGTGCTTGCCGGAGAGGAAATCCTGGGCACCGCGAACTGGCATTTCCCGAATGTGATCTCTGGCCATGCCGATCCCATGCATTTTGCGGTGGACCTTGAGATCGATGATGAGCCCTTTGCACGGATCGATCGTGTCGAGCTGAGCCGGACCAGCGGCGAGTCGGAACCGTGCGGGTAGATCGGTCTTCGGAGATCGACTGCGACGTGGCGCACCGGGACGCCGGCGCTCGGCCTGCAAACGAATGTTCTCAGCAATAGTAAAGTAGAGTACGATCAGAACAAATCGGGACTGCGGTTTCGCGCCGGACCGCAGCGTGGAAACGTCAAGCGTCCCGGACTCAGGGAGTATCCATGCGGCTTCGCATTGCAATCGCAGTATGGCTTGTTGCTGCATTGACCGGAACGGCGGATTGGCGGCAGGCGTCGGCGGAATCCTACCCGTCACGCCGCATCAACCTGATCGTTCCGTTCCCTGCGGGCAGCGCGACGGACGCCGTGACGCGGCACCTAGCCGAAAGCATTCGCATCGAGACAGGCATGACGGTTCTGGTCGAGAACAAGCCCGGCGCCGACGGCAATCTTGCCGCGCTCGCGGTTTTGAAGGCGGAGGCCGACGGCTACACCGTCTTCGTCACCACTAACTCGACCCAGGCGGCCAACATCAATCTGTTCAACGCGATGCCCTACGATCCCAAGGCGGACTTTGCGCCGGTGGCCGGGATCATGACCATTCCGATGATGCTGGCGGTGAAGCCGGAGTTTCCGGCTAAGTCCGTTGCCGAATTCATCGCCCTGGCGAAGTCGCGGCAAAAGCCGCTGTCGTTCGGCAGCGGCAACACGTCGAGCCGGGGTGCCGCGGAACTGTTTCGTTCCCGCGCCGGCATCGAGATGCAGCACGTCCCGTACCGCGGCATGCCGCAGGCGCTGACGGATGTGCTGGCGGGCGAGGTCGATTGCGTGTTCGCCGATCCCGCCAGTGCGCAGGGTCTGATCCAGGATGGCCGGTTGCGGGTGCTCGCGGTGACGAGTAGCGAGCGGCTTGCGGGCCTGCCCGATGTCCCGACGCTCGCGCAGGCCGGCCTGTCCGGGGCAGAGCTGAGCGCCTGGGTCGGAGTCTTTGTGCGATCCGGGACGCCTTCCGATATCGTGACAAAGCTCGGTCAGGTCGTGCTCGGCTTCGTCAACAACAAGGACATCGCGGCCTATCTGGAGTCTGTCGGCGCCAAGCCGTTTCCGGCCGGACCCGATGAACTCGGAAAGTTCGAGGAAGCCGACACACGGCGTTGGGCCGAAATCGTCGGGATTGCGAAGATCGAGAGGAAATAGCTCAATCGCGCAAGGCTATCGTGCCGCGATCAAGCACGACGACATCGCGTTCGACCACCCGGGAGCGGAAACGGATTTGGCCGCCGATGGTGAAGAACTCCGTGCGGATCGTCTCGCCTGGAAACACCGGACGGCTGAAGCGGACCGACAGCGATCCGAGACGATCGGGCCTGCCATTCGCAAGTGTTTAGCACCGCGCGCGTTGCGATGCCGAGCGTACACAGGCCGTGCAGGATCGGTCGTTCAAAGCCGGCCTTCGCGGCAGCCTCGGGATCAGCGTGAATCGGATTGTAGTCGCCGCTCAGCCGGTAGACCAGCGCGCTTTGGGGCAGCGTCGCGATGTCCAGGGTTTGCGAAGGCATTTGTTCGGGCAGGGCGCTGGCCTCGGTGGGAACACTGCCGAAGCTGTCGCAGCCGCCGTCTCCACGCAGGAATAGCACGCTGCGGATGGTCGCCAGCCGCATCCCTGCATTTGTGTCGTGGAGCGTTTTGACGAGATGAAGAATGGCGCCTTTGCCGGCGCCCTTGTCCGCCACCGCCGCGATCTCGTAGCTGGCCGTGACCGTTCCCTCCGGCGGAATTGGATGATGGATCTCGAAGTTTTGCTCGCCGTGCAACAATTTCAGCCAATCGATGCCGAGCTCCGGCCGCTTCGCCCAGAAGCCGGGATGCGCGAGCACGCAGCACATCGAAGGCACCGCGTGCAGGTCGCGCTCGTATACGAAATCGAGCTGCGCCGGGTCGAGCGGTTCGGAGCCATATCCGAGACCCAGCGCGTACAGCATCGTGTCACGGCGAGAATAACTATGCGTGACGGGTTCAAAACGGAAATTCCTGACGGCTTCGAGATTCAAGGCGTCCTCCATAACTGGGCTCAGCACGCGTGCCGGCGCGACCGATCACGATCGCGCCAATGGCGGTTGCAAAGATGTTCCATCATATAGTACACAAGTGTACGAAATAGAAGTAGTCGGCGCCAGGTGTGCCGACGGGGAGTGACGCCGTGGTTTGCAACGCTGGCCGATCGGGCCATTGGACCTCGCGAGGAGTCGGCAGTCGCGGCGCTGCGTGGGCCACCGCGCTGATCCTGGCCGGCGTGCTCGCGACACAAGCTGCGGCCGGCGAGAAGAAATACGGCCCGGGTGTCAATGACACCGAGATCAGGATCGGCAACACGTCGCCCTACAGCGGTCCGGCCTCCGCCTTCAGCATGGTCGCTAAGACCGAGGAGGCTTATTTCCGCAAGATCAATGCGGAAGGCGGCATCAACGGGCGGCGCATCGTCTTCTTGTCCTATGACGACGCCTATTCGCCGCCCAAGACGGTCGAGCAGACGCGGCGGCTGGTCGAGAGCGACGAGGTTCTGCTGGTTTTCAACGCGATGGGCACCGCGGCCAACTCGGCCGTACAAAAATATCTCAACGCCAGGAAAGTGCCGCAACTTTTCGTATCGAGCGGGGCGGCCAAGTGGAACGATCCGCAGAACTTCCCCTGGACGATGGGATTCACCCCGAGCTACGAAACCGAAGGCTTTATCTACGCCAAATATGTGCTGGCTCAACGTCCCGGTGCGAAGGTCGCGATCCTGTTCCAGAACGATGACTTCGGGAAAGATTATCTCAAGGGGATCAAGCGGGGTCTCGGCGACAAGGCCGCGTCAATGATCGTGGCGGAAGAGGCGTTCGACGTGTCGGAGCCGACCATTGACTCCCATCTCGTCAAACTGCGATCGACCGGCTCCGATGTATTGTTCGACATTGCGACGCCGAAATTTGCGGCGCAGGCGATCAAGAAAGTGTCGGAGCTCGGCTGGAAGCCGCTGCACTTTCTCAGCTACGTCTCGGCCTCGATCGGCAGCGTGATCAAGCCCGCAGGATTCGAGAACGCGCAGGGCTTGATCTCGGCGGCCTATTTCAAGGATCCAAATGATCCCACCTGGAGGGGCGATCCCGGCCTCAACGATCTCAGCGGATTCCTGGATGGTTATTTTCCAGCCGCCGATCGCAGCGATACGCTGATCGTGAACGGTTACAACACGGCGCAAGCACTGGTTTACCTCCTGAGGCAATGCGGCGACGATCTCACGCGCGACAGCGTGATGCGGCACGCGGCGAACCTGAAGGACGTCGAATTGGGGATGCTGCTTCCCGGTATCCGCCTCAAGACCTCACCGGGCGATTTCGCACCGGTCAAGCAATGGCAGTTGATGCGCTTCGAAGGGACGAATTGGCATCTGTTCGGCGACGTCATAAGCGGCGACCGAAGAACTAGAGAGGAGACGAGAAATGGGACGACTATGTGCCGGACGGGTCGCGATCGTCACGGGAGGCGGCCGCGGGCTCGGGCGCGAATACGCGCTGATGCTGGCGGAGCAGGGCGCCAAGGTGGTCGTCAACGACCTCGGCAGCACGGCCGCGGGAGAGGGCGCCGATCTTTCACCGGCGCAGCAGGTCGTCGACGACATCAAGCGCAATGGCGGCGAAGCCATCGTGAACGGCAACGACGTCAGCGACTGGGCCGGCGCCAAGGCGCTGATCGACGACGCGATCAACACATTTGGCCGGCTCGACGTCCTTATCAACAACGCTGGCATTCTGCGTGACCGCATGATGGTCAACATGACCGAGGCCGAGTGGGATGCGGTGATCAAGGTGCATCTCAAGGGCACCTTCGCGCCGTCGCACCATGCCGCGCAATATTGGCGGCAGGAGGCCAAGACGCGTGGTGCGCCGGTCAGCGCCCGCCTGATCAACACCTCGTCGGCTTCCGGTTTGTTCGGCAATGTCGGCCAGAGCAACTACGGAGCCGCCAAGGCGGGCATCGCCGCATTCACCATCATCAGCGCCACGGAGCTCAGGCAGTATGGCATCACCGTCAACGCGATCGCGCCGCGGGCGCAGACGCGGATGACTGAGGGACTGAGAGAGCGTACCGAGGAGGAGGTCAAGCGACGTAACCCGCGTTGGGTCGCCCCGATCGTGGTCTGGCTCGCCAGTGAGGAGTCACAGGATGTGACCGGCCGCGTATTTGAGGCCGGCGACGGGATTCTCAAGGTCGCCGAAGGTTGGCATGCCGGCCCGGGAATCGACCCGGTCGAAGATCCGAGCGAACTCGGCCCTCAGGTCATGGAATTGATGCGGAAAGCTCGCCCCAACGCCGACATCTGGGGACGCGACATCGTCTCATGAGACTTCCAGGAACTCCTCCCGGAGCACCTCAGGCGGGTGGCAGGCCTCAAGCCGCCGCCCGCCGCTTTTTCCGGGTCTTGGACGGCTGCGCATCCTCCTCCTGGTTCGCTTTGCTGTCGGTCTCCGTGCCGCCCGACATGGCGAGGAGGTTGTGCTTCATGGCGAGCAGCGCATCGGAGGCGGCTTCGAGTTGCTTCCGGTCGATCCCGTTGACAATCCTGGCGTTGAATTTGTCAGTCTCTTTACGGAGCTTCTCCAGGAAGCCACGCGCTTGTTTGGTCACATAGACGCGCTTGACCCGCCGGTCGACGGGATCAGCCTGGCGTATCACAAAGCCGGACGACTCCAGGCGGTCGATCAGGGCTCCGACGGCGACCTTGCCGACATCGAGCTCGTTGGCGAGCTGTACCTGGGGAAGGCCGTCCTTGCGGGAGATGAACGCCAGCACCCACCATTGCGAGCGGGTGATCCCGAGCGGCGCCAGCGCGCGGTCGAACATCATCCTCCTGAGCCGCGACACATCGTGGATGAGATATCCAAGACGCAGATCCCAATCGGGCAGTTCAACCATCGATGTTTCCCTTGAGGCGAGTCGCGGCCGGAGGTTCAACTAATACCATACACCAGCGTATTTTAAAGGGAAGGCTATGAAATGAGCGTGGAAACGGCTTTCCGGCGCCGCAGGCGTCGACCGATTTACAAAATAAGTACGCTAGTGTATTAAATTGGTCAGGGCGCGGCGCTTGCTCTGTCCAGCCGGGACGCGCCGACCGCAACGAAAATCGATCGCAGGAAGGAAGCCGCCCATGTTCAACGCCGCCGTGCTCAAGGGAAAGCGCATCCTGATTACCGGTGGAGGAACCGGCCTCGGCAAGGAGATGGCGATCGGCTTCGCCGCTCATGGTGCGCACGTCTACATCTGCGGACGGCGCAAGGACGTCCTCGATCAGGCCGCCCAGGAGATTGGCACGCGAACGGGAGGGCAGGCGACCGCGCTGCTCGCCAATGTGCGTGAGCCCGACAGCATCGAAGCGATGATGACCAGCATCTGGGCGGATGGCCCGCTCTCGGGCCTCGTCAACAACGCCGGCGCCAATTTCCTCGCGCCGACCGAGACGCTGTCGCCGCGCGGCTATGAGGCGGTCCGGTCGACTGTGATGGACGGCTCGTTTTACACCTCGCTCGCCTGCGGCAAGCGGTGGATCTTGGCTGGCCTGCCGGGCGTCATCATCAGCAACCTCGTCACTTGGGTGTGGACCGGATCGGCTTTTGTCGTGCCGGCGGCGATGGCGAAGGCGGCAGTCCATGCCATGACCATGTCGCTCGCGGTCGAGTGGGGCCCCAAGAACATTCGTGTCAATGCGATCGCCCCCGGACCGTTTCCGACCGAGGGGGCCTGGGACAAGCTCAATCCGCTGGCGGAGACCGGTGTTGGCGCGACGCAGGCGGACGACGTTCCGTTGCGCCGTTTCGGCAAGATGGACGAGTTGCGCAATCTCGTGATCTTCCTGATGTCGGATGGCTGTAGCTACATCACCGGCGATACGATCAGCATCGATGGCGGTCATCATCTGGCCGCGCCCAGCACTTTTGCCGGGCTGTCAAAACTGTCGCCCGCCGACTGGCAGCGCGCCCGCGAAGCCATCCAGGCTTCGGTGCAAAAGGAAAAGCAGGCACGGTCGATCTGAGCCGGTGGGCGGAAAGACCTGCAAGCGCTTTGTCGTGAAGGGAGGAATGCCGATGGGACTGGCCATATCGACCAAGAGTTTCGAATGCACTATCGCTGATGGTCTCGCCCATATCATTCTAGATCAGCCCACCCGCGGCAATCCGATCGACGGTGATTTTTGTCGCGAGTTTGGCCTGGCTATCGCGGAATTGAGCGAGCGTGCCGATGTGCGGGCGGTGCTGCTCTCCGCGCGCGGCCGGCTGTTCAGCGTCGGCGGCGACCTGACGTCCCTGGTGAAGCAGGGGGATGCGCTGCCCCAAACGATCAAGGCCTGGACCGCCGACATTCATGTGGCCATGGCAAGGATGGTCCGGATGCGCGCGCCGGTCGTCGCCGCCGTTCACGGCAATGTCGCGGGCGGCAGCGTGTCGCTGATCGCGGCCGCCGACCTCGTGGTGATGGCGGAATCGGCGCGGATCTCGGCGGCGTTCTCCAAAATCGGCTTCTGTCCGGACAGTGGGTCGACCACGACGCTCACACGCCGGATCGGTGTCGCGCGCGCAAGACGATTTTTCCTGCTCGGTGAGACGTTCGATGCTGCGACGGCGCTGTCGCTCGGCCTCGTCGACTTCGTCGTTCCGGATGATGCAGTACCGTCCGAGGCGGCGCGGATCGCGAAGGAGCTCGCTGCCGGCCCGACCGAGGCGTTTGGTGCGATCAAGCGGCTGTTCGCCCAGACCAACGATCGATCGTTCGAAAGCCAGCTCGAGGAGGAGGCGCAGACGCTCGCCGCGATTTCGCGAACGGCGGATGCGCAGGAAGGCGTCAGGGCTTTCGTCGAGAAGCGCAAGCCGGTGTTTACCGGGACGTGACGCTCGCGGTGGCGCCAGAGCGACAATCTGACCATGGGCAGCAGATCGTACGCGCCAATAAGGTACACCGATAAACGAAATTAATCCGGCGCGAAGTCGGAGATGACGACACCGCAGGAGGGAGACATGACCGTGGCCGCCGCCTTACGAAACGCGCCTCACGCCAGCTTTCGCGAAGCCGGCTATTGGCTCGACAAAAGTGTCGATCAGTTGCTGACCGAGGCCGCCGCGAGAGCGCCCGACAAGGTCGCGATCGTCGCCGACCGGGCGGATCGCGAACAGGCGCCGAGGTTCACCTACGCGGAGCTGGCAAGGCTCGCGGATCGCGCCGCGAGCTCGCTGCTGCGGCTCGGAGTTGGCCGCGGCGATGTCGTAACCGTGCAACTGCCCAATTGGTGGGAATTCGTGGTCACGGCATTCGCCTGCGGCAAGGTCGGCGCAGTGATGAACCCGGTGATGCCAATCCTGCGGGAGCGCGAGCTGCTCTACATCCTGAATTTCTGCGAGGCGAAGGTCTTTATCGTGCCGAAGAGCTATCGGGGGTTCGACTATGCTGCGATGGCGCAAGGCATGCGCCCCGATCTGCCCCATCTCAAGCACGTCATCGTCGCCGACGGCGAGGACGAGACCGGCTTTGAGCGGATGCTGCTGTCGTCCGAGCCCGGCAGGCTTCCAGCGGGCCTGCGTCCGGACGACATGGCCGTGCTGATGTTCACCTCGGGCACGACGGGTGAACCCAAGGGCGTCATGCACAGCTCGAATTCGCTGATTGCCTGCTGCAAGGCACTGTCGGGGCGGTTCGGACTCGATGCGGGCGACGTGCTGCTGGTCGCCTCTCCGGTCGGTCACATGACGGGCTACGCCGCGATCGTGCTGCTCTCGGTCTATCTCGGCGGCACGATGATCCTTCAGGACATCTGGGAAGCCAGGCGCGGCGTCAACCTGATGGCCCGCGAAGGCGTTACCTATACCGCAGCTTCGACGCCGTTCCTCAGCGACATCTGCGATGCCGTCAAGGCCGGAGCCCCCGATCCGAGCAGCCTGCGTTCCTTCCTGTGCGGCGGCGCACCGATCCCGTCCGTCCTGATCGGGCGCGCGGCCGACGAACTCGGCCTCACAGTCTGCTCGTTGTGGGGCATGACCGAGGTTCTGTCCGGCACGCTCACCGAGCCCGCCTGCGCTGCGGAGAAATCGGCCCAAACGGATGGCCGGGCACAGGACGGGATGGAAGTCAGGATCGTCGATACCAAGGGACAACTGGTGCCGACAGGGGAGTCGGGACGGCTCCTGGTTCGCGGCGCCCAGATGTTCAAGGGGTACTACAAGCGGCCCGAGCTGCCGACGTTCGACGGTGACGGCTGGTTCGATTCCGGGGATCTCGCCTATATGGACAAGGACGGCTACATCCGCATCTCGGGCCGCGTGAAGGACATTCTGGTACGGGGCGGGGAGAACGTGCCGGTCGTCGAGATCGAGAACCTGCTCTACAAGCATCCGGCCGTGTCCGCGGTCGCTGTCGTCGGCTTTCCGGATGCCCGGCTCGGCGAGCGCGGCTGTGCTTTCATCGTTCCGCGCGCGGGAAGCACGATCGACCTGGCGGCGGTGCAGAGCTATCTCAGTGAGGCCAGGATGGCCAAGCAGTTCTGGCCCGAGCGGGTCGAAATCGTGGCCGAGCTGCCGCGCACGGCGAGCGGCAAGATCCAGAAGTTCAAATTGCGCGAGTTCGCCGCTACGTTTGCCGACGCCAAATAGTCATTGGTCGGAATAGGTCGGATCCCGTCGCTCGCGAAACGCGGCGACGGCCTCCGCGTGATCATGGGTCTCCAGCAGAATGACCTGCTGCCGGTCTTCGATCATCAGTGCCGCATCGAGGCTCGGCGCGTCGATCAACGTGTTGAGCGCCTGCTTTGTCATGCGTAGCCCCATGGGTGACACGCGTAGCATGTCTTCGGCGAACGCAATTCCCTTTGCCAGAAGTTCATCAGCCGGTGTGATGTCGCTGACCAGTCCGATTGCTTTCGCGCGTTCGGCCTTGATGAAGCGCCCCGTGAGCAGAAACTCCGAGGCCACGGACAGTCCAACGAGACGGGGCAGGAGATAGCCCGAGCCCATGTCGCAGCCGCCGACGCCGATGCTGATATAGGCGGCATTCATCCGCGCGTCCGGTGCTGCGAAGCGGACGTCGCAGGCGAGCAGGAAGGAAAAGCCCGCGCCGCATGCGGCGCCGTGCACGAGCCCGACGATCGGCTGTGGACACGACCGCATCAGCCGGATCACGCCGGAGTAGCTTTGCTGCATCTTGAGTTGCCGCTGCGGCCGCCCCTTGCCGGGTGCAGCAAACGCATCCGATCCGAGTTCGGCGCCGGCGGAAAATTGAGGCCCGTTGCCGCGCAGGACCACAACGCGCGTGGTCGGCCGATCGTGCAGGTCAGCGAAGTAGGCGGTCAATTCCGCGATCATGTCCGGGGAGACGGCGTTGAGCTGGGCCGGGCGGTTCAATGTCAGGATGTCGATCGCGCCGCGGCTCTCGATCGTGATGGTGTTCGGTTGCGTCACGTTCGCGCTCCCATCGTTCATTGTCCTTGATGGCATATAGTAATATAGTGTACGATCATCGAGCGCAATGCTCGTCGAAGCCTCCGACCGATCGTGGGCCGCAACGGCTTTCGCCAATAATCTTCAGGGAGCCGAAGCATGCCATATCAATCCGTGTTCAGGCCGGATCTATTCAAGGGGCAGACGATCATCATCACCGGCGGCGGCAGCGGGATCGGGCGCTGCACCGCCCATGAACTCGCCGCCCTCGGCGCCAACGTGGCGATCCTCGGTCGTACCGTGGAGAAGCTCGTCGAGGTGCAGCGCGAGATCGAGGAGGATGGCGGGCAGGCGATGAGCCATGCCTGCGACATCCGCGATGAGACCATGGTGGTCGGCGCCGTCGACGCCGTGCTGGCGCGCTATGGTCGCATCGATGGCCTGATCAACAATGCGGGCGGGCAGTTTCGTGCGCCCTTGAAGGCGATCTCGACCAAGGGATTCGAGGCCGTCGTGCGCAACAATCTGACCGGCGGCTTCATCTTCATGCGCGAGGTCTATAACCGCTGGATGGAGGCCAATGGCGGGGCGATCGTCAACATCATCGCCGACATCTGGCACGGCTGGCCCGAGTTCGGCCACTCGGCCGCCGCCCGCGGCGGCATGCTGACCCTGACCGAGACGGCCGCCTGCGAATGGTCGGGCTCGGGTGTCCGCGTCAACGCAGTCGCGCCCGGCGGCATCGTGTCGAGCGGCTTCGATACCTACACGCCGGAGATGCAGAAGAAGCTGCATGATTTCACCGAGCGCGTGCCGCTGCAACGCTTTGGAACGGAAGCGGAGATATCGGCCGCCATCACCTACCTGCTGTCGCCGGCGGCGGCCTATATCACCGGGTCCTGTCTTCGCGTCGACGGCGGTACGCCTAATGCGCGCACAACATGGAAGCTCGAGCCGCACAGCCGCAGCGCGCCGTTCGAAGGATTCCATCGCGCGAAGCTGCCCGAGGTGATGAAGCATAAGGCCAGCGCTTAGCCGGCTCCTGCTTAGTCGACCGCGATGATCAGCTTGCCATGGTTCTCTCCACGATAAAGTTGCGCGATGGCGCCGGGCGCGTGTTCGAGACCCGGCAGGATCTCTTCGTCGTGGACGATCTTGCCCGCCAGCGCCAGTTCGGCGAGGCGGGCCGCGGTCGCTTCGAACTCGGCGAGATGATCGAAGATGATAAAGCCGGACCAGCGCAGGCGGCGGGTGAGAATTTCGCGCTCGGGACGCGGACCGGTGGGAACGGGGGTCCAGGACGCATTGGCGGCGGTGCCGCACTGGATCACGCGCGCGCGCAGCCGCATGGTACGGATCGCGGCGTCGGCGATCGTTCCGCCGGTGTTGTCGAAGAAGATGTCGTTGCCGTCAGGACACGCCGCGCGGATCGCCTCGCCGAGATCAGTCGCCTCGCGGTAGTTGATCATGTCCTGATAGCCGTAGCGCGCTTTTGCGTGCGCAGCCTTGTCGTCCGAGCTGGTCAGCCCGACCGCACGGCAGCCTGCGATATGCGCGAGCTGGCCGACAAAGCTTCCGACGCTGCCGGCTGCCGTCGATACCAGCACATGCTCGCCCGGCTTGGGATCGCCCAGACCATGAAAGGCGAGATAGGCGGTGATGCCGTTCATGCCGAGTACGCTCAGATTGGCGCTGAGCGGCAGGCTGGACGGAACGACGCGGCGCAGCACCGATTCCGGCGTCGTGACGCAATAGCGCTGCCAACCAAACCATCCGTAGACGTGCTCACCGGGGCTATATTCCGGCAAGTTGCTCTCGAGGATTTCGCCGACCGCGAGCGCACGCATCGGCGTGTCGAGCGGCACGGGTGCGCTATAGTTCCCCTCATCATTGGCCCATCCGCGTTGTGCCGGATCAACGGAGAGGTAGCGATTTGCAATCAGCATCTCGCCCTTGCCGGGTGTGGCGGCCGGTTCGGTGACCAGCGAAAAGTGCTCGCCTTGCGGTATCCCGCGCGGCCGGGTCACGAGCCGCACCTGCCGATTTTCACGAAGGGTCATGAGCGATCCTCATAGTTAGTACGCTTGTGTACGATATGACTATACGGTAGAAATCGGGCGGGAGACAAGGACGTCCCGGCCGGCTGAAAGCCTCGGGATCCCGGCAAGACATAAAGAGGCAAGCAAAATGGCGGGGCTCTACTTCGAGCAATTTTCGGTTGGGCAAACCTTTGTCCATGAGATCCGACGCACTGTGACCGACATGGACAACATCCTGTTCTCGTCGCTGACCTACAATCCGGCGGCGGTTCATATCGACCATCACTATGCTGCGAGTACCGAGTTCGGAAAGCCGCTGATGAATTCGATCTTCACGCTCGGCCTCATCATCGGCCTGTCAGTGCAGGATACGACGTTGGGAACCACCGTCGGTAACCTCGGCATGGAGGACACCCGGTTTCCGCGTCCGGTGTTTGCCGGCGACACGCTGCGTGCCGAGACCAAGATCGTCGCCGTGCGCGAGAGCAAATCGCGCCCGACCCAGGGTATCGTGACCTTTGAGCACCACGGCTTCAGCCAACGCGACGAAGAGGTGGTCTATTGCCGCAGGAACGGGCTGATGATGCGGAGGCCGGCATGAAACTGCGTTCGCTGCTCTTTGTGCCGGCCGACAGCGAACGCAAATTCGCAAAGGCCAATGGGATCGGATCCGACGCGCTGATCCTTGATCTCGAGGACTCCGTTGCGCCCGGCCGAAAGGCCTTTGCCCGTGATGCCGTCAAGGAATTGCTGGGCGGAGGGAAGAGGAATTGGTCGTTCCTGGTCCGCATCAACCCGTTCGGCACGGGATTGACGCTGGAAGATCTGGCCGCCGTGGTTCGTCCGGGCCTCGACGGCATCCTGATTCCCAAGGTCAATGGCATCGAGGATGTCGATCTCGTCTCGCATTATGTCGATGTGCTGGAGGTCGCGGCCGGCATCGCGCCAGGTCACGTGAAGCTGCTGGTCGTGGCAACCGAGACGCCGGCCGCGATGATCGGCTTCAATGGCTATGCCCGCAAGAACAAGCGCCTCGTGGCGATGACTTGGGGCGGCGAGGATTTGAGCGCGGAGCTAGGGGCGCTGACGCCGCGAGAAGCCGACGGAAGCTGGACCTTTCCCTATCAGGTGGCGCGTGCGCAGTGCCTGTTTGCCGCCGGCGCTGCCGATGCTGCGGCGCTCGAAACCCTGTACGTCGACTTCAGGGATCAGCAGGGGCTGGCTGAAAGCTGCAAGATCGCGCGGCGGGACGGATTTGTCGGCCGAATCGCGATCCACCCCGATCAGGTCGCAACCATCAATGCATGCTTCACGCCGTCGGACGCTGATATCGAACATGCGCGCCGCGTCGTCGCCGCGTTCGCCGCAAATCCGGATGTTGGCACGATCGGCGTCGATGGCAAGATGTACGATATGCCGCATCTGACTGCGGCTCGGCGAACGCTGGCGTCGGTTGGGGAGGGTCACTTCAATGGATAGGTCGTTCGCCAACCAGCTCGACGTGCCGGACGATCATGCTGCGATCCGCGAGGGTGTTCGTGCCGTCGTCTCGCGCTTCGACGACGAGTATTGGCTTGCCCGCGACGAGGACGGCGAGTTTCCGCGCGCGTTCCATCGCGCCATGGCGGATGCCGGCTGGCTTGGCATCACGATGCCGGAGGAATATGATGGCTCTGGTCTGGGCGTCACCGAGGCCGCGATCATGATGCACGAGGTGGCGAGCCATGGCGGCGGCATGACGTCGGCATCCGCCGTGCATATCAACCTATTCGGACCGCACCCGATCGTGGTGAAGGGAACGGACGACCAGAAGCGGCGCTGGGTGCCGCGGCTCGTCGCAGGCGACGACCAGTGCTGCTTCGGTTTCACCGAGCCGGACGCCGGGCTGAGCACCACGCGCATCAAGACCTTCGCCGAGAAGGTGCCGGGCGGCTATCTCGTGCACGGCCAGAAGGTCTGGACGTCAACGGCGCAGATCGCCAACAAGATCATGCTGCTGACCCGCACCACTAAATTCGAGGATTGCAAGCGGCCGACCGACGGCATCACCATTTTCTACACTGACCTCGATCGCTCGAAGATCGAGGTGCGCCGAATCCCGAAGATGGGACGCAAGGCGGTCGATTCCAACGCCATCTTCATCGACGGTCTATTCATTCCCGAGGCCGACCGGATCGGCGAGGAAGGCAAGGGCTTTTCCTACATCCTGCACAGCCTCAATCCCGAACGTATCCTGATCGCGGCCGAAGCCATCGGCATCGGTCAGGACGCCCTGCGCAGGGCGACGCGCTATGCCAAGGAGCGCGTGGTGTTCGACCGTCCGATCGGTCAAAATCAGTCGATCCAGCATCCTCTCGCCGAGAACTGGATGTATCTGGAGTCGGCCTGGCTGATGGCGATGCGTGCCGCCTGGCTGTACGATTCGGACAAGCCGTGCGGTGCCGAAGCCAACAGCGCCAAATTGCTCGGTGCACGCGCCGGCCACGATGCGGCCTGGCAGGCCATCATGACCCACGGCGGCTTCGGCTATGCCAAGGAGTATCACGTCGAACGGCTGTTCCGCGAAGTCTCGATCACCCGGCTCGCGCCGATCACGGAGCAGCTCATCCTCTGCTTCATAGCTGAGAAGGTGCTCGACCTGCCGAAGAGCTACTGAGCGTCAAGCGGGGCGCGTCAGAGATTGCGCGAGATCAACTCGCGCATGATCTCCGAGGTGCCGCCATAGATACGCAGCACGCGCGCATCCGCAAACAACCGGCAGATCTCGTACTCGCGCATGAAGCCGTAGCCGCCGAAGAATTGCAGGCACTGGTCGACCAGGCGGCCGTGCATCTCGGTAACCCAGAGCTTTGCCGTCGATGCGGCATAGGTGCTGAGCTCACCACGGACGTGTTGGCTCAGGCACTGATCGACATAGGCCCAGCCGACCTGGAGGTCCGACTTGAGATCAGCCAACTTGAAGCGCGTGTTCTGATAGGTTCCGATCGCCTGTCCAAACGCCTTGCGCTCAAGCACGTAGGCCTTGGTGATGTCGAACGCCTTTTGTGCCGACGCGATCGAATGAAGCGCGATCGTCAACCGCTCCTGCGGCAACTCGCTCATCAGCGCGCCCATCGCGCCACCTTCGGACCCCAGCAGATTGTTCACGGGAACGCGGACCTGGTCGAAGAACAGCTCCGAGGTGTCGGAGGAGAGATGACCGAGCTTGTCGAGGTTGCGGCCGTGCCGAAATCCAGGGCGGGCGGTTTCGACGAGGACCAGGCTCATGCCGCGTGATCCGCCGTCCGGATTGGTTCTCACGACTGCGATGACGAGGTCGCACATCTGGCCGTTCGAGATGAAGGTCTTCTGGCCGGAGATGACATAGTCCTCGCCGTCCCGAACCGCGCGCGTGCGAATGCCTTGCAGATCGCTGCCGGTGCCGGGCTCCGTCATCGCGATCGCGCAGACGATCTCGCCCGAGACCATGCGCGGCAGCCACTTTGCCTTCTGCTCCTCGGTACCGTAGCTCAGGAGATAGCCGCAGCAGACGTCGTTGTGGACCGAGAAGTCGGTCGCTGGCCCGGCGAAGCCAGAATAGGCGAGCTCTTCGATGACGACGGCGTTGTGGCGGAAGTCGCCACCGATACCGCCATATTGCTCGGGAACCTGGGGGCAGAGCAGGCCGGCCTGGCCGGCTACCGGCCACAACGCGCGATCGACGATCCCGGCCTTTTCCCATTCCTGGAAGTGCGGCGCGATCTTCGCCGCGGCGAAGCGGCGGACGCTTTCGCGCAGGAGTGCGTGTTCTTCGTCGTAGACCGGGCGATGTGGCAACATGTCTGTGGAGCCGTCGGTTGAGCCTAGAAGGCGACCTTGTCGCCGCCCTTGAGCTGGAGGATTTCGCGTGCTTCGTCCGGGCTCGCGATCTCGAGCCCGAGGCCTTCGATGATCTTGCGGACCTGCGTCACTTGCGCCGCATTGGTTTCGGCGAGACGGCCGGAGCCGATCCACAAACTGTCTTCCAGGCCGACACGGACATTGCCGCCCATCGCTGCCGCCATTGCCGCGACCTGCATCTGGGCGCGGCCGGCGCCGAGCACTGACCAGCGATAATTATCGCCGAACAGGCGATCGGCGGTCCGCTTCATGTGCATGACATCGTCCGGATGGGAGCCGATGCCGCCGAGCAATCCAAAGCAGGTCTGGATGAACAGCGGCGCCTTCACCAACCCCTCGGTCCAGAAGTAGTGCAGATTGTAGAGATGGCTGGTGTCGTAGCATTCGAACTCGTAGCGGGCGCCGGAGCTGTTCAGAGTTTCCAGCGCGTAACGGATATCCTTGAACGAGTTGCGGAAGACGAGATCGTGGGAGCCTTCCAGCATTTGCGGCTCCCAGTCATGCTTGAACGATTTGTAGCGCTTGAGCATCGGGAACAGGCCGAAATTCATCGAGCCCATGTTGAGGCTTGCGACCTCCGGCTTCCAGGTCGCCGCCGGGCGCACGCGCTCCTCCACCGTCATGTAAGGCGAGCCGCCGGTCGTCAGGTTCACGACGACATTGGAGCCCTGCTTGATCACGCGCAGGAACGGCTCGAAGGCCTCAGGCGATTGATCTGGCCCGCCGTCGGCGGGATTGCGAGCGTGCAGATGCACGATCGCAGCCCCTGCGGCCGCGGCGCCGAGTGCGGACTCGGCGATCTCGGCCGCCGTCACCGGCAAATGCGGTGACATCGAGGGCGTGTGGATTGATCCCGTGACCGCGCAGGAGATGATGACCTTGTGGGGCGCCATGGCGTGATCTCTCAGCTTGCGATCGCTATCGGCGCATGGGCCATCATGTGAATTTGTGGAAGTCCGGGTCGCGCTTCTCGTTGAAGGCCGCGACGCCTTCCTTCGATTCCGCCGTGTCGTAGAACATCTTGACGGCGTGCAGCGCGAAATTGCTGATACCGCGGATGTTGTCGGAATCGGCGTTAAAGGAGCGCTTGGCGAGCGCGATCGCGGTTGGCGATCGCTGCGCGAGCTTGTCGGTCCAGTCCTTCACGGCCGCGTCAAGCTGCGCCATGGGCACGACCTTGTTGACGAGGCCCATATCGCGCGCCTGCTCGGCCGTATAACGCTCGTTGAGGAACCAGATCTCGCGCGCCTTCTTGTCGCCGACGTGACGGGCCAGGAACGCCGTTCCCCAGCCGGCATCGACCGAACCGACTTTGGGGCCGACTTGACCGAACTGGGCATGATCCGCAGCAATGGTAAGATCGCAAAGCGTTGCGAGCACGTTGCCGCCGCCGATCGCAAAGCCGTTGACCCGAGCGATCACCGGTTTCGGCACGTCGCGGATCAATCCCTGGATTTCGTCGATCGGCAATCCAACCACGCCGCGGCCGTCATATTGGCCCTCATGCGCGGATTGATCGCCGCCGGTGCAGAACGCCTTCTCGCCAGCACCGGTTAAGACGATGCTCGCGACCTGCCGGTCGTTGGCGGCAAGGTGGAAGGCCTGGATGAGCTCCTCGAGCGTCTGGCCGCGGAAGGCGTTGTAGACCTTGGGCCGGTTGATGATGATCCACGCGGCGCGGTCGCGCACTTCATAGATGACGTCGGTGAATTGCTTGGGGTCGGTCATGGCGTTTCCTTGGCGTTTCTTGGCGCGATTTAGATCATGTTCATTCCGCCGGAGACGGAGATGGTTTGCCCGGTGATGAATTTGCCGTCGTCGGAAGCAAGCATCGCGACGATCCCGCCGTAGTCGTCCGGCTCGCCCATCCGCTTCAGCGGAATGCCCCGGACCATGGCGTCCTTCCATTTTACGGCGTGCTCGCCTTCGCCAAGGACCGACGCCATCATCGGCGTGTTGGTCGGGCCGGGGCAGACAGCGTTGAGAAGGACGTTCTTGCGCGCCAGCTCGCGCGCCAGCGACTTGGTGAAGGAGATCAACCCGCCCTTGCAGGCGGAATAGACGGCCTCGTCGCTGGTGCCGACGCGCGCGGCGTCGGAGGCGATATTGACGATGCGGCCGCCGCCCCGCTCGGCCATCAAGGGCGCAATCGCCTTGTGGGTGTTGAGCGGTCCATAGAGATTGATCCGGATGATCTTGTCCCAAAGCTCCTTGTCGGTCTTCAGGAACGGCATCGGACGGTCCCAGCCGGCATTGTTGACCAGGAGCCAGATCGGACCGAGCTCGGCTTCGACCTTGCCAACCGCCGCCTCGACGGAAGCGGCATCTCCCACGTCGACCGCGTAGGTCTTGATGACCGCCTGCGGCGCGAGCTTTGCGGTTTCTTCGCCGCCTTGCGGATTGATGTCGAAGATCGCGATCTTGCAGCCTTCTTCGGCGAGCCGCAGCGTCAATCCCCGTCCGATGCCCTGTCCGCCACCGGTCACGACGGCAACTTTTCCAGATAGGCCCTTCAACGCTGATCTCCCTTGTCGTTTGTATTTTTGCCGGCGACCTTCGATGCCTCGAAGGAGAGGGCGGCTTATGAGGCCAACCCGTTCTTCTGAATGTCATACCCGCGCTGAGAATACATCTGCCGCGCAATGATCGTCTTCATGATCTCGATCGATCCGCCGGCGATTTTCACCACCCGTGCGTCGGCATAGGCCCTGGCGATCGGATATTCCCACATATAGCCCCATCCGCCGAACAGCTGGAGGCATTCGTCGACCGCCTCGCAGTGCAGCTCGGATGTAAACATCTTGGCCATTGCCGCGTCGACGGGGTCGAGCTTGCCCTCCATGAACAGGGCAATGCACTTGTCGGTGAAGACGCGGGCGACGGTCGCCTTGGTCTTGAGCTCGGCGAGCTTGAACTGGGTGTTCTGGAAGTCGGCGAGTTTCTGGCCGAACGCGCTCCGTTCAGAGGTATATTGCAGCGTCCAGTCGATCACGGTCTCGGTAACGGTTGCCGAGCGAATGGCCTGTGCCAAGCGCTCCTGCGACAGTTTGGTCATCATCTGCGCAAAGCCCCTGCCTTCCGCGCCCAGCATGTTGCTGGCGGGAATGCGGACATTGTCGAAGAATAGCTCGGACGTATCTTGCGCCCTCATGCCGAGCTTCTCCAGATTCCGGCCGCGCTTGAAGCCATCCCGGCTGCTCTCGACGATGAACAGGGTTACACCCTTGGCGCCGGCCTGGCTGTCAGTCTTGGTCGCCAGCACGATGAAGTCGCAAAGCTGGCCATTGGAAATGAAGACCTTCTGGCCGTTGATCACGAAGTCATCGCCGTCACGCGAAGCGCGGGTCCGGATCGCCTTGAGATCGCTGCCGGCATGGGGTTCGGTCATACCGAGCGAACCGATGGCTTCGCCCGACACCATCTTGGGCAGCCATTTGCGCTTTTGCGCCTCGCTGCCGAACGACAGCAGATAGGTCGCGACGAGGTCGGTATGGATGAGAAAACCGGGGCCGCTCGCGCCGGCGCGCCAGAGCTCCTCGAACACGACCACATCGAAGAGGTAGTCGAGGCCCATGCCGCCATATTCCTCGGGCACAGTGCAGCACAAGAGGCCGGCGGCGCCGGCCTTCAGCCAGAGGTCTCGCGGAACAATGCCGTCCTCTTCCCATTGGGCGTGGAAGGGAACGATCTCGCGGTCGACGAAGCGACGTACCGTCTGCCGGAAAATCTCATGTTCTTCGCGAAAGATCGTGCGCTCGATCATTGTCAAAAAGCGTCCCGTCTGATTTAGTTTGCTAGTGTACAGTATTAGGCTTGGGTATACAACCTGAAAACCGGCGAAGGCAAGTACGATCGTACACCAATGAACTGTTGTGGGAGGAGGGAGCGATGGTGATCGGAGCGCAGCTGAAGCAATTTCGAATCGAGATGTCGACGAACGGCGTCCTGCACCTGATCTTCGACATGCCCGACCGCTCGATGAACGTGTTCTCGAACGCCGCGATCGATGAAATTGGCCCGTTCGCAGACTGGCTCAAGAAAAGCGATGTGATAGGCGTCGTGATCAGCTCCGGCAAGCCCACGGCGTTCTGCGCCGGCGCGGATCTCGCTGAGCTGGAGACCGCCTATGACATGATCATGGCGGCGCCTGCGGCCGAACGCGATCGTCTCGCTTTCGATCATTTCTTCCGGCTCAGCCACGGCTTGCGCCGGCTCGAGACTGCCGGCAAGCCCGTTGCGGTGGCGGTTGCTGGTCTTGCCCTGGGCGGTGGCTGCGAATTCGCTCTTGCCGCGCATCATCGGGTGATCGCCGATCACCCTCAGGCGACCTTCGGTCTGCCGGAGTCGCTGGTCGGATTGCTGCCCGGCGGTGGCGGAACCCAGCGGTTGCCGCGCTTGATCGGGATTGAGGCTGCGCTGCCGGTGCTGCTCGACGGCGCACGCATCGGAGGGCAGGCGGCCATTGCGGCTGGACTTGCGGATGAATTGGTGGGACCGGGCGAAGAGGTGGCCGCCGCCGAGCGCTGGGTCTTGTCGCAACCGGCGGCCATACAGCCGTGGGACCGGCCGGACTGGCATGCGGCTGACACATCGCGCGTCGCGGCAATCATCGGTGCGAGCCGGAGCAAAATGTTGGCAGAGACGTTCGGCCACTATCCGGCACCATCGGCCATTCTCGACTGCGTCGAGCAAGGCCTTTCGCAGGACTTTGATAGCGCGATCCGGACCGAGATGCAGATCTTTGCAAAGCTGATCCAGCGGCGGGAGCCTCGCAATATGATCCGGGCGCTGTTTCTTGGGAGGCTCGACTACGAACGGCTGAAGAAGAAGGGCATGAATCCCCAGATCACGGAAGCGGTCGCCGAGATCTCGAAAGTGCTTGGCGCTCATTCCGAGCGCGGCAAGGAACTCTCCGATGCCTTCGCGCGTGCGGGCTTTCGCGTCGAGCAGCCGCGCCGGGCCGACTTCGACGGCCGCATCACCGATGCCGTCTATTGGCATGACGACGAGCCGAGAACCTGGGGCAAGGATCTCTTGCGCGCGCGGCTGGCTGACGCCGAAGCCGCAGCCGCAGGCTGGCGCACACAGCTTGACGAGGCGGAGCGGCGGGCCGCCGACTATGTCCTGGTCACGCAGGCGGGCTTTCCCGCCTATCTCGGCGGATTGTTCGCCGCCGGACTGAACTAGTCGCGCCTTCGGCAAGGAGAGAAATCGTGTCAAAACCTCTTGAGGGTATCAAGGTTCTCGATCTTTCGAAGGTGCTCGCAGGTCCGCTCTGCGCGCAATATCTCGGCGATCTCGGGGCCGAAGTCATCAAGGTCGAAGCGGTGGGGCAGGGAGATGAGACGCGCGGCTGGCCGCCCTTTCCCGCGCCTGGCCTCGGCACGGTGTTTCTGAGTGCCAATCGCAACAAGCGAAGCATCGCGATCAACATGAAGTCGGACAAGGGGCGGTTGCTCGTGCACGAGCTCGCGAAGTCCGCCGATGTCGCCATCGAAAGCTTCGGCACCGGCGTTGCCGAGCGGCTGGGCATCGATGCGGTGAGCCTTTGTGCGCTCAACGACCGGCTGGTCCATTGCAGCATCTCGGGGTTCGGCCGGACCGGACCTCTCAAGAACTCTCCTGGTTACGATGTGATCCTCCAGGCCTTCGGCGGCATCATGTCGATGACCGGCGACGAGGGCGGCGGCTATATCCGCAGCCCGATTTCCCCGATCGATCAGATGACAGGCGTGCATGCTTTCAGCGGCATACTGGCCAGCCTGTTTGCGCGCGAGAAGTCGGGCAAGGGCGCTGCGATCCAGGTGTCGCTGTTCGATACTGCGCTTGGGATCCTGGGCTACAATCTCCAGACCTACTGGGAGCGGGGGACGCAACCCGCCAAGTGTGGTTCCAGCCATGAATCGTTATGCCCATATCAGGCGTTTGAGGCTTCGGACGGACCGATCATGATCGGGGTCGCCAACGACAATCTGTGGCGCAAATTCTGCGGCGTCGCTGGCCTGAATGCGATCGTGGATGACCCGAAGTTCCGGACCAATGCGGAACGGGTCAAGCATCGCGCCGAGACCCTTCAGCATGTGCAATCGGTGATCACCACCAACACCGTTGCGTACTGGAATGAGACGCTGAATGAGGTCGGCATTCCCTGTTCGTCGATCAATACGCTTGCCCAACTCCTGGATCATCCGCATACGAAAGCGGACAAGCTGATCATGCAGTACGATCATCCCGCGGCTGGCCGCCTGAATTGCGTCGGCCATCCCGTGACATTCGTCGGAGAGGAGCGCGCTCCCGGGCTGCCGCCGCCTACCCTCGGGCAACATACCGATGATGTCCTGAAGGAAATGGGCCTTTCGGACGCGAGCATTGCCGAATTGCGCCGTGATGAGATCATCAGTTGACGATCCGGGCGCCGGTAACCGCTGCGGCACTCCTTGGTGTCAGACGGGTGTGAAGAACGGCAGTGGTGCGCCATCGGTCGGCTTGAACACCACCTTCACCTTCTGGCCAATCTTGAGCTTCTCCAGATCGCAATCGACAAAGTTGGTCTGGAGCGACGGCCCCTCCTTCAGCGTGACGTAGCCGATCGCGTAAGGGCCGGTCGGCGACTTCCGCATCAGGCTGTAAGTGTAGATCGTGGCTTCGCCGGAAGACTCTTCCCACACCGTCTTGTCCGAATAGCAGAACGGGCAGATCGCGCGGGGGAAGTAATGCGCTTCGCCGCAGGTGGTGCAGCGCTTGATCATGAACTTGCCCTGCTTGGCCGCGTCCCAGAACGCCGCGGTCTCCGGATTGGTCACCGGGGCCGGGTATTTTTTTGCTTCGCTCATCACACGCGCTCCAGAATGGCCGTCGAGGCGGCGTGGCGAACGCCCAAAAGGCCGCCGGTGCCGTGGGCGATGGCGAGATCGCAATTCGGAACCTGCACCTTCGGATGCGCCTCGCCGCGTAGCTGCCTGACGGCCTCGATGATCTTGGTCATGCCGCCGCGGTTGACCGGATGGTTGCTGCAGAGGCCGCCGCCATCGGTGTTGAACGGCAGCTTGCCGACGCCCGAGATCAGATTGCCGTCTGCGACGAACTTGCCGCCCTCGCCCTTCTTGCAGAAGCCGAGGTCTTCGAGCTGCATCAGCACGGTGATCGTGAAGCTGTCGTAGATCGAGGCATATTTGATGTCCTTTGGCGTCACGCCGGCTTCCTCGAACGCGCGCGGGCCCGACCAGATGCCGGCGGAATAGGTCAGATCGAGATCCTTGCCACCGTTCGGACCTTTCATCGCTTCGCCGTGACCGATCAACCGGACCAGCGGCTTCTTCAGGCTTCGGGCAATTTCCGGAGAGGTCACGATCAATGCGCCTCCACCATCGGTGACGACGCAGCAATCGAGCCGGTGCAAGGGATCGGAGATCATCGGCGAGTTCAACACGTCTTCGACGGTGACGACGTCCTTGAGCATTGCATGCGGATTGTACTGCGCATGATGCGAGGCCGCGACCTTGATCCAGGCGAGCTGCTCGGAGGTGGTGCCATAGTCGTGCATGTGACGCATCGCGCACATGCCATAGGCATTGTGGGTGGTCGCGCCATAGGCCGTCTCGAAATCGGCCTCGGCGCCAGGGGCGCGCGGTGGGGTGTGGCTGGTGCGCGGCTTGCCCGCGAGCGTGATCAGGGCAACCGAGCATTTGCCCGCGGCAATGGCTTCGGCCGCATGGCCGAGCTGGATGATGTAGGAGGAGCCGCCGGTATCGGTGCTGTCGATCTGGCGAAGTTTTTTGGTGTTGAGAGCGAGATAATCGACCATCGGCCAGGCGCCGCCCGGCGCGTCGCCGGACAAGAAATAACCGTCGATGTCGTCCTTGCTCAGCCCGGCGTCCTCGATCGCGCCCTTGGTGACCTCGGCATGGAGCTGGGCGGTGGATTTGTCCGGCGCATGCCGGGTCGGGTGCTCGTAAATCCCGGCGATGTAGGCCTTACCCCTGATGGTCAACTCGCTCTCCGCTGGCGTTTGCTGCTCGGTTGGACCCGCCGGGCGATGCCCGGCAGGCCTGGAATTGATCCCGACGCTACTCTTCGAGCAGCTTCCAGGACGTCTTTTCGAAGATCGCCATGCGCAGGGTGCGGTAGGGCGCGTAGTTCTCCTTCGAATTGGTGAGCTCAATTCCTGGAAGCAGCATGCCGACGCGCTCCTTGTTGAAGCTCGTCGCCTGGGCCAGCAGGTTCTCACGTGTCAGATTGTCGCCGCACCGCTCGAGGCCCTTCGCGATGGCTTGCGCATTGATGTATCCGGACAGCGCGATGAAATCGTTCGGGCTGTCGTTCGGTGCCCATTTCTTCATGAAGGCGACGTAGTCCTTCACGTCCGGGTCGTCGGCCCAGGTCGGATCGCCAGCTTGCTTGGTGAACTGGGTTGTGTAGGCCCCCTGGACGTTTTCGAGTCCGGCGGGCGTGAGAACGCCCTGGATCGAGTTGACGGGGCTCGCCAGGAACTGAGCCGGCTTCCAGTTCAACTCATTGGCTTTCTTGATCGCCTGCGCCGCAAACTTCGGCGTTGCGAAATAGATGATCGTATCGGCGCCGGCGGCCTTGAGCTTGAGGACTTCGGAATCGACGGTCGGATAGCTCAGCTCATAGGACGCCTCTGCCACGATCTTCGCCGTGCTGTCAGGGCCCAAGCCGGCCTTGAAGCCGGTGAGGTAGTCCTTGCCGTAGTCGTCGTTCTGATAGAGCACCGCGATCTTTGCGTTCGGTATCTTCTTAACGATGAACTTGCCGAATGTGGCGCCCTCCATCTCGAACGCCGGATAGAACGGGACGGTCCAGGGAAAATTGTGCGGGTCGTTGAAGCGCCGGCCGCCGGCTGAAATGAAGACCTGCGGCACCTTGTTCTGGTTGAGGTATTTTTGGACGGCGATGTTGGGGACGGTGCCGACTGTTCCTACTTCGGCAAGAACACCGTCGTCGTCGACCAGTTTGCGGGTCTGTTCGATCGCTTTTGGCGGGCTGAACGCATTGTCCTGCGAGATCAGGTTCACCTTCCTGCCGTTGATGCCACCCTTCTCGTTCAGCATCTGAAAATAGCCGGTCATGACGCGGCCATAGCTGGAAAAAGCGGAGGCGGGCCCGCTGTAGGGGATGGTCTGGCCGATCTTGATTTCTGTGTCGGTGACACCCGGGCCATACTGTTTTTCACCGGCACGAGCGCCGAAGGCAGCGCTGCCGAGGACAAGGGCCGAAACGCCGGCCAGTATCGCGATCCTCATGTTTTCTCCCATATCGTTCTTTTTGGTGCAGCCGCACGCGGCTGCGCAACAAGTACACTTGTATATCATATTGTATGAAAACGAAAATAGACAGGCGCCGAAAAACGCCGGCCCTCCCGCGGCGTCGCAGAATTGCGGCGCATGAAAACCAACGCGCCGTCTTGAACCCGAGTTCGATTGTGCTATAGATAGTACATAAGTGTACTAATTATCGGCTGCGCCACGCTCGAGACTGGTTGCCGCCGGCGAAGGGAGGAACCATGGCTGCTTCGGGCGCAACGGCGCTGGCTGCACTGAAGATCGGCGGACGCGTTGCCTTTGAGCGGCTGGTTCGGCCGAAGGCGCGCCGGCTCGAGGATGTTCCATGCTCGCCTGACGCCATCACGCCCGAGTGGCTGACGGCCGTGCTCTGCCAGAAGGTCCCTGAAGCCGTCGTGACGGGAGTCGTCGTCAAACCGGCCAGCGCGGGAACGCACGAACGCCATCAACTGCTTGTCAGTTACAACAAGGCCGGCCAGCGCGCGGGTCTGCCAAGGTCGATGTTCACCAAGTCGTTGCCCAGCGTCGTCACGCGCATGATCGGCGGGTTCAACGGCACCGCACGGGTCGAAGGCCGATTCTACATGCAGCTGCGGCCGCAGCTCGAGATCGAAGCGCCGATCGGCTATCACGCCGCGTCGGACCGCCAGACGTTTGCCTCGATTCTTCTTCTTGAGGATATGGTTGCAACAAAATCGGCGACATTTTGCAACTACCGGACCTACGTCTCGCGCGAGACGGCCGAGGACATGGTTGACGTTCTCGCCTCACTGCACGCGCGTTTCCACGGCGATGCTGAGCTCGCCACGCAATACCGCTTTGTCGCGAGCTATCCGCGCTGGTTCACGATCGGTGCGGAAAAGATGAGCCTGGAATACTATACGCGAAAGGCGTTCGACGCTGCGTCTCACGTCATTCCTGAAAGTATCCTGGCGCAACGCGATGCAGTCTGGCCGGCTGCGGTGCAGGCTCTGGCCGTGCACGACAGCGAGCCGCAGGGATTGATTCATTCCGACGTGCATATCGGCAACTGGTACCGCACAGGAGCTGGGGAAATGGGTTTGTGCGACTGGCAATGCCTTGCGCGCGGCCATTGGTCGCGAGACTTTGCCTATGCCGTCACGGCGGCGCTCACACCCGACGATCGCCGCAAGTGGGAGAAGGATCTGCTACTTCGCTATCTCGACCGGTTTGCCACATTGACCGGTGCCAGGCCGGACTTTGATCGGAGTTTCCTGCATTATCGGCAGCAGATGGTGCACGCGCTGTTGATGTGGACCATCACCCTGTGTCACTCTCCGCTATTGCCGAACATGCAATCGGAGGAGACGACACTGGCGATGATTGAGCGGATCTCGATCGCGATGGCCGACCTGGATTCGCTTCGCAGCTGATATGCTCCTTAAGCCGGCGCGACGCCTCAGGTTGGCGCAAGCCGGCATTCGCCGCGATCGAGCACCATCATTTGCCGCTCGACCGCCCACGCCCTGAAGCGAACGGTCTCGCCGTCCTCGAACAGCTCGATCCGAATGGTGTCGCCGGGGAAGGCGGGCGAGACAAACCGCACCGCCATTGCGCCTATCCGCTCCGGATACCCCGGCGCGTAGCGCTTCAGGACCGCGCGGCAGGCCAGACCCATCGTGTTCAAGCCGTGCGAGATCGGTCGGTTAAACCCGGCTTCGCGGGCCATGATGGGATCGGCGTGGATCGGCATGTAATCCCTGCTGACAAGTCGATACAGCAGGGCCGCCTGCTGCGGCGTGCGGTACGTGATCTCGGCGCTCGGCCTTGCATCGGCGCCGATCCCTGTGATGTCGCCAGGTGACGTGCCGTAGCTGCCGCAGCCACCGTCGCCACGCAGGAACTCCGTCGCGCGCAGGCTGGCCAATCGTTCGCCGCTCACCGCGTCGAGCAGCTCGGTATCAAAATAGAGCAGGGCTCCTCGTCCTGGCCCCTTGTCGTCGATGGCGCTGATCCGATGCTCGGCGCGGACAGATCCGCTGACGGCGAGGGGGCGATGCAGCGTGAATCGTTGCTCCCCGTGCAGTGCCTTGGTCCAGGCGATCCCGGTCTGCGGCTCAGCAATCCAGAGCGGCGGCCAGCCGAGCGTCACGCACATGCTGGGCACGGCTCGCTGATCGCGGCCCTCGTAGACGTAAGCCAGCTCGTCCTCGTCCAGCGGATCGTAGCCAATGCCGAGCCCGAGCGCATACAGGGCGCAATCGCGCCAATCGTAGGATTGATGGTTCGGCGCGAAGTGTCGCGAGATGACGTGATCCAGATTCATGGCAGGTGCTCCCGAAATTGCTCGGTAGGGCGCGTAAGCGGCCGCGCTGGCCGAAGTCCTGAAATATCGTTGCGGTGCGTACGAGTTTCGTCAAGGCGATCATGGAGGCGGGATGCCGGGAAGCGCACGATGCCGCAGCGGGCCAGTTCGATTAAGGTTTGCGACAAACATCAGTATATGATAAGCCAGTGTACTAATCGGGCATCGAATCCGAAATCGTCCGGCAGGACGGGGAAATGCTGAAGGCTGGCGTTGCGCCCGATTTGAATGTCGGCGGCGGACGTCGGGCAATGGCGGGAGGGCCGTTTGCGAGGTCAGGCGCGCGGATTGGCGGTGCACCGGATGGCTGCGTGCCGTCGTGTGATGCAACGTGACAGGGGAGCGCTATCGTGATCGCGCTGCTGATCGCGAATTCGCTGGCGCTCGCCTCGCTGCTGATCATGCTGTCGAGCGGACTCGCTCTGATCTACGGCCTGCGCGACGTCATCAATTTCGGCCACGGTGCGATCTATATGTTTGGCGCCTATCTCGGCTACACCATCGCCCTCGTCGGCGGGTTCTGGCTGGCGCTGCTTGTCGTTCCGATCCTGCTCGCGCTTCTCGGCATCGCATTCGAATATTTGGCGCTGCGGCCGCTCCAGAGAAGGTCGCACATCGAGGTGGCGCTGGTCACCCTGGGCTTGGGCATCATCCTCGGGCAGGTCATCATCTATTTGTACGGCGGCGAGGCGCGCAGCGTGGATGCGCCGAAAATCCTCTCCGGCTCGATTACCGTCCTGAACCTCTCTTACCCCGTCTATCGCCTCTTTCTGATCGTGATGGGGCTTGGCTCGTGCGCGCTGCTTGCGCTTTGGCTCCGGTATACGCCGTCTGGACTGTATGTCCGCGCGGTGAGCCAGGATCCGTCTGTGGCGCGGATGATGGGCATCGATGCCGATCGCCTGAGCCTGCTCGTCACCAGCCTCAGCACCGCATTCGCGGGGATCGCCGGCGTGTTGGCCGGGCCTTATCTGTCGATCGATCCGGGGATGGACGTTGCGATGATCGTGAACTGCCTGATCATCGTCGTGATCGGCGGTACCGGCAGCATCGGGGGCGCGATCGTTGCGGCGTTGCTGTTCGGTTTCGTTCAGGTGGCGGGATCGGTCTTCCTGCCCAACCTTGCGGCGCTCGTTCCCTACATCCTGCTGATGGTCGTGCTGCTCGTCGCGCCCGGCGGCATCGGACGCGGGAGGGTTCTGAGTTGAGCAATGGCGCGATGACCGGCGACTTGCACGGGACTGCGACCGGGCTGCTCGGCAGCCATATCTCGCGCATGTCGTTCGCGATTGTCGCCGGCGCAATCGGGCTCGGTGCCGGTGCTCTTGTCCCGACATACCTCGCCAGCGACTTCGTGCTTCGCCTCGGCAGTGAAGGTTTGCTGCTGGGCATGCTTGCGCTCAGCGTCGCCTTCATGATGAGTCAGGCAGGGCTGGTGGCGCTTGGCGCCGCCAGCATCTATGGCGGCGCCGGATATCTGTTTGCGATCGGCATGAGCGAGTGGGACCTGACACCGACGGTGGCGTTGTGCACCGCGTTTCTGGTCATCATCGCTTACGCGACCGTCCTGGGTGCATTGATCGTGCGGACCAATCCGCTCGCCTTCATGATGCTGACGCTCGCAGCCGGTGAGATGCTCAGCCATGCTGTCCTGCTCGAGGGATTGCGTGACTATACCGGGGGTGCCGACGGGCTGGTTGTCCGTTTGAAGGGTTCGATTCTGGGCATCGACGTCACGGCGTTCACCGATCCGGCGCGGTTCTGGACCATGGCCTGGATCGTGGCCGTCCTCGTCGGAGTGGCGTTCTGGGTCGTCGCGCGCTCCCGTCTCGGCGCGATCCTCCGCGCGGTACGGGAGAACGACGAGCGCATGCGCTTCTCCGGTTTCAACACCTTCGTGCCGCGACTGATCGGTTATGTGCTTGTCAATGTCGTGGCTGCGGTCGCCGGCTTCCTGCATGTGCTCAACGCCGGTTTCGTCTCGCCCGAGAGCCTGGGCCTTTCTGTCAGCACCAACGCTTTGGTCGCAGCGCTGATGGGCGGCATTTCCGGGGCGCTCGGACCGATCCTGGGTGGGCTGATCTTCTCCTTCGCACAGGATGAATTCGGGGCACGCGGGCTGACGCAGCTTCTGACCGGTATCGCCATCGTCGTGTTCATCGTCGTGTTTCCGCGCGGTGTCGTCGGCGGACTGTCGAGCGCGTTACGGCTGCTTGGCTCGCGCGGGGAGGCCTCCTGACATGCTCACGATCGAGAAGCTGTCGGTGAGCTATGGCTCGGTGCGGGCGCTAACGGACGTCGATCTCGATGTGCGCGGCGATGGCCTGCTTCACGGCGTCATTGGGCCCAATGGTGCCGGAAAGTCCACGCTGCTCGATGCGATCTGCGGCCGCCGGCGCCCGACCGCTGGAAGCGTTCGCTACTGCGGCGAGGATATCACGCGACGTTCGATCAGCTGGCGCCGTCGTCAGGGTATGGCGCGATCGTTCCAGCGCACCAGCATCTTCCAGGACCTCACCGTCCACGAACAACTCCAACTGGTTGCGCAGCATCTCGGGGACGACAGGCTCGATGACGTAATCGAGGTCATGGACCTCGGCGGCTATCTCGGCCAGAAGGCGGGGCGCATTGCCTACGGTGTGCAGCGGCGGGTCGATGTGGCATTGGCCTTGATCGGGCGGCCGCGGCTTCTGTTAATGGACGAGCCGGGCGCCGGCCTGTCTGCCACGGAGACGTTGCGCCTGTTCGAGCATGTGCGCGATCTCGTGCGCGAGCGCAGGATCTCGGCCATCGTGGTCGAGCACGATGTCGACGCGGTGTTCGCCTGTTGCGGCATGGTCACCGTGCTCGATCTCGGCCGGCATCTCGCGACAGGCGCGCCCGAAGCCATCCGGGCCGATCATGGGGTCATCGCGGCGTATCTGGGGACCGCGGCATGAGCGCATTGCGGATCGAATCCCTGTTTGCCGGCTATGGCGCATCGACCGTGCTGCGCGGCATCGACCTCACGGTCGAAGAAGGGGAATCGGTTGCCCTGGTCGGCCGCAATGGCGCCGGCAAGTCTACGTTACTGCTGTCGGTCTTTCGCGAGACCAACATCATCTCGGGAGCCATCTGGGTGCATGATCGTCGCATCGATGGCTTGCCCGGCTACATGGCCGCCAAGCTGGGTCTATCCATTGCGCCGCAGGGGCGCCGCATCCTCCCGAACCTCACAGTCAAGGAGAACCTGCTGCTCGGCAGGGCGACCGGCAGGGCAGGGCGCTGGAGCCTGAAGACCATCTTCGATCTTTTCCCGGTGCTGGAGGAGCGCGCCGACCGGCTCGGCACCATGCTGAGCGGCGGTCAGCAGCAGATGCTGGCGATCGGCCGCGCCTTGATGGCTAATCCCAGTCTCATTCTTCTCGATGAGCCGTCGGAAGGTCTTTCGCCCGTGCTGATCGATGGACTGGTCGAGACGCTCAACCGCATTCGCGGTGCCGGCACCGGCGTGCTCGTGGTCGAGCAGCACCTCAGCCTCGTGAAGCGCGCGACGGATCGATTCGTGATCCTGGCGAAGGGAGAAGTCGTCGGGGCAGGCGCCATCGGCTCCATCGGTGAGCCGGAGAACCAGGCGTTGATGGCCGTATAGCCGAGCATCAGAAAAAAGTGGAGGGGAGTGAGAAAATGAAGACATCGTCCATCGGTCCAGCTTTCAGTGCGTTGCGCGCGGTAACGATCGGCGCCGCAATGTCTATTGCAGTCACGACGGCGGCTTTGGCCGAGGACACCGTCAAGATCGGTGTTCTGCTGATCGACAGTGGACCGCTCGCCGGGCTGAAGGACACCCAGGTCAAGGCGGTCAACCTTGCGATCGAACAGATCAACGCTGCCGGCGGGGCCGCGGGCAAGAAGCTGGAGGCGACCTTCATTTCCTATCCGGGCACGCCGGACACGGCGGTCGACGGTGCCACCCGCGCGGTCCAGAAGGACGGCGCGATGTTCATCACCGGCATGGACACGTCGGCGGTGACGCCGGCTCTGCAAGCCAAGCTTCCCACGTTGAAAGTCCTGATGCTGGAGGTGATGGCCAACGCCGACGGTCTGACCGGAAAGAACTGTTCGCCAAACTTCTTCCGGGTCAACGCAAATGACTCGATGATCATGGGCGCTTTCGGGGAGTTCCTGAAGGATCAGGGTATCAAGAAGTGGGACATCCTTGCTGTCGATTATGCCGCCGGAAGAGACTCCGCAGACAAGTTCAAGGCCTTGGTGACCTCCCAGGGCGGCACCGTCGGCAAGGTGCTGTTTTCTCCGTCTGGTACGCCTGACTTCGGTGCCAAGATTTCGGAACTGGGGGCAGACCCCGCTGACGGCTTGTTCGTGACGATCTTCGGCAGCGATGCCATCAATCTCGCCAAGCAGCAGCAGCAATTCGGCCTGTTCAAGAAGTACAAGATGGTACTGGGAAATTCCTTCGTGATCCCGCAAACGCTTCCCGCGCAAGGCGAGACCGTGCTGGGCGTCTATCAGAACATCGGCTTCGTCGCCGGTTTTCCCGGCGCTCAAGCCGAAGCTTTCGTGAAAGCCTACAAGGAAAAATACAACGGCGAGCTGCCGCCTTACACCAGTGCTGACCAATACGCGGCGATCGAGCTCATGGCTGCCGCGCTTCGGAAGGCCAATTCGACCGATATCAACGCGGTGCGCGCGGCGCTATCAGGCCTCAAGACTGAAACGGTTCTCGGCGATGTCGAAGTCCGGGCGGGCGATCATCAGACCGCGCGCCGGATGGCGATCAGTCAGATCGCAATCGGGCCGGACGGAAAGCCCGGCTACCAGATCAAGAAGCTTGAGCCAGGGCAGGACATCATTCCGCCGGTGGATCCCGCCTGCAAGATGTAACCGTCTCGGCGCCGTTGCCGATCCTGTTTCGGTGCGGCGCCGAACGCTTCAGTGGCATAAGGGCTCGGCGCGATTGGCTAGGCGACGAGCGACACTTTGCCGAATTGTGCACCGGAGGCGAGGCGCGCGAGGGCCGAGCCGACCTCTGCCATTGCAAACGATGAATCGATCACGGGCTTGACCAAGCCGCGATTGAATACATCGAGCATTTGGCGGAATTCGCTGACGCTGCCGCCGGTCGAGCCATAGATTTCGAGCTGGCGAATGAACACGCGTTGCAGATCGGCCGGTGGATTGGAGCCGGTCGTGGCGCCACAGGTGACAAGCCGGCCGCCGCGGCGCAACGAGCGCAAGGATTCGCCCCAGCTCGCTTCGCCGACGCTGTCGATCACCATGTCGACGCCGCCGCCACTCATCTCCTGGACGGCAGCGGAAACCCGATCGTGCCGGTAATTGACGCCGCCGTCTGCGCCTAACGCCTTCGCTCTGGCGATTTTCTCGTCGCTGGAGGAGGTGACGAAGACGCGGGCGCCCATGATTTTCGCCAATTGGAGGCAGGCAACTGCCACGCCTCCGCCGATGCCGACAATCAAGACGCTTTCGCCGGGTTGCAGCGCCCGTTTGCCGAACAGCATCCGCCAGGCCGTCAGATGGCCTGTCATCAGGGTACCCGCTGCGAGCAGATCAGCATCCTCGGGGAGCGGAAAGAAGCAGGTGCTGGGCATGGCAATGTAGTCGGCAAAGCCACCATGCCGATGCTCGCCCATAATCTTCACGTTCTCGCAGAGCGGCTGATCGCCTGCCTGGCAGTAACGGCATCTGCCGCAATAGGCCTCGGAGAAGAGAACAGCCTTCATGCCAGGTTTCAGTCCGGTACCAGGGGCGGCCTCGACGATCTCGCCGGCGGCTTCGACCCCCATCACCTGCGGCAACACATGGGTGATCCCGTTGCCGTTGTCACGCATGTAGAGATCGACGCGATTGACAGAGGAGGCCGCCACCTTGAGCACAGACTCTCCCGGAGCCGGCACGGGATCCGGAAAATCCCGCCAGGTCACGCCATCGATCCCACGCCGTTCCAGAACCGCCGCCTTCATTGCGACCTCCCTTGTTGGTTCGGAATAACTAATGCACTAGCACACGAAATTGAGAACAAGCCGATCTTCGAAACCTGGGTAACTCCATCCATTTAGGTATTGCAGTCCATTCTTAATATAATACACTAGCGCACTAAAGCGCCGTCAAGTGCTGCGATCAATCGACCTGGAGGCGACGTCATGAGCGAGAATCGGTTCGATCCCGTGGCGCATGCGCGCGCGATGCGTGCGAGCGGATTCTGGGTCGACAAGAGCTTCGACGAGTTCCTGCAACAGACGATTGCCGCAACGCCTGAAAAGCTGGCGCTGATGGCGGATCGCGCCGACCGGACCGAGCCGAAGCGTCTGACCTACGCGGAACTCGGGGATCTGATTTCGCGTGCGGCCGCCGCGCTGCGCCGTCTTGGGATCGGCCAGGAGGACGTCGTGTCGGTCCAGTTGCCGAACTGGTGGGAATTTGCGGTCATTGCGCTTGCGGCCTTTCGCGTTGGGGCGGTCGTCAATCCGCTGATGCCGATTTTCCGCGAACATGAACTCACCTACATGCTGGGCTTCGCCGAGACGAAGCTGCTGGTCGTTCCGAAATTGTTTCGCGGATATGATCACGAGGTCATGGCCCGCTCGCTCCAGCCGGGGCTACCGAGGCTCAAGCACGTCATCGCCGTCGACGGCGAGGGGCCTGCAAGCTTCGATCAGGCCCTGCTGTCCGGTAATGAGCGTCTCGGCCCGCCACCGGTTGGTGATCTCGGCGCGCTTCCCGCCGATGGAATGGCCGTCCTGATGTTCACTTCGGGCACCACGGGCTCGCCCAAGGGCGTCATGCATTGCCTGAATACGCTGATGGGCTGCTGCATCGGGCTTGCCGGACGATTTGGCCTCGACGCAAGCGACACAATGCTGGTTTGCTCGCCGCTCGGCCACATGACCGGCTTTGCGGCGGGCATGCTGCTCGGTCTGAAAATCGGCGCGACTGTGATCTTCCAGGACATCTGGGAGCCCAAGCGCGGCGTCTCGATCATGGCCAGGGAAGGCGTCACCTATTCCGCAGGTGCAGCGACGTTCCTTGCCGACATGTGCGAGGCCGTCGCAGCCGGCGTGCCCAAGCCGACCCAACTGCGCAAGTTCCTCTGCGCGGGCGCGCCGATTCCGCCAGCGTTGATTGATCGCGCCTATCGCGAGCTGGACCTCAAGGTGTGCTCGCTGTGGGGCATGACGGAATCGTTGTCGAGCACACTGACTGAGCCGGAGCGGGCGCTGGAGAAATCGTCCAAGACCGACGGGCGTCCAGTGGAGGGCGTCGCGGTCAAGGTGGTGCGCATGGACGGATCTCCAGCCCCGGTCGGAGAGAAGGGCCTGCTCAAGGTCCGCGGCGCGCAGATGTTCCTTGGCTACTACAAGCGTGAGGACATGGAGCCGTTTGACGCCGACGGATGGTTCGACACCGGCGACATGGCCTACATGGACGACGAGGGCTACATCCGGATCGACGGCCGCATCAAGGACATCATCATCCGCGGCGGCGAGAACGTTCCCGTGTTCGACATCGAGAATCTGCTGTTCAAGCATCCGGCCGTGCTTTCCGTCGCAATCGTCGGCTATCCGGACCCGAGGTTGGGAGAGCGGGCCTGTGCCTTCATCATGCTGCGTCCAGGCGAGAAGCTCGATCTGGCGGGCGTCCAGGCCCACCTGGCCGAGCATAAGGTCGCCAAGCAATATTGGCCGGAGCGCGTTGAAATCGTCACCGACCTGCCGAAGACCCCGGCCGGCAAGGTCCAGAAGTATCAATTGCGCGAGATTGCCAAGGCATTCGCCGAACCGGCACACAAGGCCCGCGCATGAACGCCCGTCTCAAGGACCGCGTCTGCGTTGTCACTGGCGCCGCGCGCGGGATCGGTCTTTCGATCGCGGAGCGCTTCGGCCGGGAGGGCGGACGTCTTGCCTGTGTCGATGTCAGCGCGCGACGGCTGGAGCCCGCGGTCAGCCAGTTGAAGGACATGGGGTTCGAGGCGAGGGGATACGAGGTCGATATCGGCAAGCGGGACGATGTGCACGCACTCTTTGAACGCGTCGAACGCGAATTCAATGCACCCGTGGCCGTACTCGTCAACAATGCCGTGTGGGCGCGGTTTGAACCATTACAGCAGATCGAGGTCGACACGGTCGAGCGGATGTTCGCAGTCGGCGTGCATGGCTTGATCTGGGCGACGCAGGCCGTGGCTCTGCAAATGGAGCGGCGCGGCGGCGGCTCGATCGTGAATCTCAGCTCGGTGTCGGCGTTTCACCCGGCCAAGGACTCGATTGCCTATTCCGCGCTGAAGGCTGGCGTCGTCGGTCTCTCGCGCGCGTCTGCCATCGAGCTGAGCGCAAAGAAGATCCGCGTCAATGTGATCGCGCCAGGCATGATCGGGACACCTGCTTCCATCGCGCAGTTCGATGAGGTGACCATTGCGGCGCGGCAGGCCGAGATGCCGGCCGGCCGCTTCGGCGCTCCGGAAGAGATAGCCGCGCTTGCAGCGTTCCTTGCGAGCGATGACGCGAGTTACATCCAGGGCGCGGTCATCACCGCTGACGGCGGTTGGACGATTCCTGCCAGATAGGAGAAGACGCATGAAGCGGCTCGAGGGCAAGCGTGCGGTCGTCACCGGCGGCGGAAGCGGCATCGGCCGCGCCAGCGCTATTCGTTTCGCGCGCGAGGGCGCAGCTGTCCTGGTGGTCGGCCGGGCCCGCAATGCCGAGGAAACCGCCGAGGCCATCCGGGGCGAGGGCGGCGTGGCATCCGCCCTGATCACGGACGCCTCGATCGAGGAGAGCGTGGCGGCGATCGTATCTCGCTGCGTCTCGGAATTCGGGGGAATGGAGATCTTCTTCGCCAATATCGGCGTCACCGGGACCAACACGCCGCTGCTGGAACAGACGGTGGAAGAGTGGTCGGAAGTCTACCGCATCAACACGATCAGCTGCTTTCTCGCCATCAAATATGCCGGCCGTCACATGACGGCGCAGGGTTACGGCTCCATCATTCTGACCTCATCGGCCGCATCACTGCGCGCCAACGCCGGTGCGATCTCCTACAGCGCAAGCAAGGCGGCCGTGAACAATCTGGCGCAGACGGCGGCCAATGCCTTCGCTGGGACCGGCGTGCGCGTCAACGCAGTACTGCCGGGGCTCGTCGAGACGCAATTGACACGCAAGGTGTTCGAGGATGCCCGCGCGCGCGGCGTCGAATCCAAGCTCGGACATGTGACGCCGCTGAAACGTCCGGGCCGTCCCGAGGAGATTGCGGCTGCCGCGGCATTCCTGGCCAGCGACGATTCCTCTTACGTGGACGGTCAACTGCTGTCGGTCGATGGCGGCGTCAGCAGCACCCATCCCTACGGCCGGATCGCGCTCTAGTACCGCCAGCTGCCCAATAAGAACAGAACAGGAGAGGCGCCGTGGATTTCGAACTGCCGAAGGACATCACCGACAAGCTCGCAGAACTCGACGCCTTCATCGAAGCTGAGATCAAGCCGCTCGAGCGCGACAACAAGCAGTTCTTCGACCATCGTCGTGAGAACGCCCGCACCGACTGGGACAATGACGGCCGCCCCCGCGATGAATGGCGAGCGCTGATCAGCGAAATGGAGCTCCTTGCCGACAAGGCCGGGCATCTGCGCTACGGCCTGCCTAAATCGTGCGGCGGTCAGGGCGCCTCGAACCTCGCGATCGCCGCGATCCGCGAGCATTTGGCTGCCCGCGGACTGGGGCTGCACAACGATCTGCAAGATGAATCCTCCATCGTCGGCAATTTTCCGATCGTCCCGGCGCTTGCCGATTACGGGACGGAGGAGCAGAAGACCTATATCGAGGGCATCATCACGGGGAAGAAGCACCTGTCCTTCGGTCTGACTGAACCGGGACATGGCAGTGATGCGACTTGGCTCGAGACCGCAGGCGTGCGAGACGGCAGCCATTGGGTCATCAACGGCCGCAAGCGGTGGAACAGCCAGGTGGCACGCGCGCATGCCAATCTGGTGTTTGCCCGCACCTCGGGCAAACCGGGCGAGGCCAAGGGGATCACCGCATTCATTGTGCAGACTGATACACCCGGTCACAACATCCTCTATAATCACTGGACCTTCAACATGCCCAGCGATCACGCGGAGACCGAACTCGTCAATGTGCGGGTGCCCGACAGCGCGATCCTGCACCGGGAAGGCGAAGGCCTCGTCGTCGCACAACGCTTCGTGCATGAAAACCGCATCCGCCAGGCCGCGGCCAGTGCGGGCGCCGCGCGCTATTGCATCCAGGAGGCGGTCAAATACGCGAAATCGCGTGTCGTCTTCGGCGAGCCGCTGGCCAAGAAGCAGGCCGTTCAGTTTCCCCTGGTCGAACTCTGGGCGGACTATCAGATGGTGCGCAACTTCATCTTCCGCACAGCCTGGCAGATGGATCGTCAGAATCCGCTGTCCATCAGCGACATGGTTTCGATCTGTAATTTCCGCGCCAACCGGCTGTGCTGCGAGGCGGCGGATCGCGCCATGCAGGTGCACGGCGGCATGGGTTATAGCCGCGCATTGCCGTTCGAGCACATTTATCGCCATCATCGTCGCTACCGCATCACCGAGGGAACGGAGGAGGTGCAGATGCGCCGCGTCGCGCAGTACCTGTTCGGCTTCAGCGGCAAGAGCGCGAGCTAACCGCGATGGGCGCGCAGGCGAGCGATGGCGATGTCGATTTCGACCTTGGTCGGCTCGACGCCTGCCTGAAGGATTGGCAGGGAGGCGACGTCGCGGCGTGCGTGAGCCGCACCAGCGGCGGAATGTCGAATCCAACCTACTTCGTGACGCGGGGCGACTGGCGTGCGGTGCTGCGCAAGCAGCCGAACAACGCGCTGATGCCGTCAGCCCATGCCATCGATCGCGAATACCGGGTGCTGACGGCACTTCAGGGTAGCGCTGTCCCGACGCCGAAGCCGTATCGCTACTGCGCGGATCGTGCCGTGCTGGGAACACCCTTTTATCTCATGGAATGGCTGGATGGGCGTGTGTTCTACGATTACGCGTTGCCCGGTCTTGCGCGCGATGAGCGGGCGTCATGCTATCGCTCGATGTGTGCTGTGCTCGCCGCCATTCATACCCTCGACTATCGGGCAGTGGGGCTCGGTGACTTCGGCAAGCCCGGAAATTACTTCGCACGTCAGCTCAATCGCTGGTCCAGATTGTGGGCGGAGTATCGGCGCAGCGACGACGACAACCCCGCACTGGACCAGATGGTGCGCTGGCTATCCGAGCGAGTACCGACGAGCGAGAGCCTTGCGCTCTGCCATGGCGATTTCCGCATGGCGAACCTTGTGTTCCACCCGACCGAGCCGCGCGTGATCGGTGTGCTGGATTGGGAATTGTCGACGCTCGGTCATCCCCTCGTCGATCTCGCCTTCAACAGCCAGGCCTGGCGAATGGCGCCGGACGAGAACGGAGGGTTACTCGGGCTGCCGCTCGATGAGATGGGAATCCCCAGCGAGCGTGATTATCTCGATCGCTATTATGAAGGCGCAGAGGCGGCCGAACGCCTAACCGTTTTCCATCAGGTCTTTGCGATGTTTCGAGGTGCGGTCGGAAGCGCCGGCGTGGCGGCGCGCGGCGATCTCGGTAACAACGTTTTGCCCGATGCCGCGAAGGTGGGGCGCCGGCTCGCGCGCGCCTATGCGACGCGCGGGATGGCATTGATCGGGAGCGAGGCATGTCCGTGAAGGAGCGCCCGGCGATGAGCGTCGACGAGGCCATCCGCCTCCGCCGATCGGTGCGTGGCTTCCTCGCGCGTGAGGTGCCAGAAGCGACGCTGCGGGAGGTCTTTGCGCTTGCGCAATGCGCGCCGTCGAACTGCAATGTGCAGCCATGGACGCCGCATGTCGTATCGGGGGAGAAGCTCAAACGCCTCCGTGAGGCGCTGGTCGCGGCGGGGATGCGTGACGAGCCGATCAAGCCGGACTGGCCGGCCGACGGTAAGTTCACCGGGGTCTATCGCGAGCGGCAGGTGGGTGCGGCGCAGGCTCTCTACGGCGCGATGGGCGTTGCGCGGAACGACACAGTCGGGCGCAAGATGGCCTATATCCGCAATCATGCCTTCTTCGATGCCCCCCCTGCGGTCCTCATCTTCATGCGGGAACCGTTCGACACGCGCGAGGCGGCCGATATCGGCATGTATGCACAAACCTTGATGCTGGCGTTCACCGCGCGCGGTATCGCCTCCTGCGCGCAAGGGGCGCTCGGACTATTTCCCGACATCGCCCGCGAGCACCTTGAGGTTCCCAACCATTACAAGCTGCTGTTCGGCATTTCGTTTGGCTATGAAGACCGCGACGTCGAGGCCAATGCGGCACGCGTCGACCGGGCAACGATCGATGACGCTGTGCGCTTTCACCGCTGAGGTTGTTGGTCACGAGCGCTGTTGGACCACCTTGAGCTGAAGTCCCCTGACGTCTGGGAAAGAGGAGAGTTCGTCGTGACCGGCCCCCTGGAAGGTTTTCGTGTCGTCGAAATGGGCGGGATCGGCCCGGCACCGTTTGCGGGCGCGTTGCTCGGTGATCTCGGCGCCGATGTTGTCCGCATCGATCGCATTGCGAAGCCGGGCGTCGAACCGGACCTGCCGGCGCAGTTCGACTTCTACAATCGCAACAAGCGCTCGGTTGCGCTCGATCTCAAGCAACCGCGGGCGATCGCGACGGTGTTGAAACTCGTGGCGCAGGCGGACGCGCTGATTGAAGGGTTCCGTCCTTCGGTGATGGAGCGGCTCGGGCTTGGACCTGGACCGTGCCATGCCGCCAATCCGCGTCTGGTCTACGCGCGCATGACGGGATGGGGACAGGACGGCCCGCTGGCGCAGGAAGCGGGACACGACATCAATTACCTGGCATTGACCGGAGCGCTGCATTGCCTGGGCGATGCCGACCGTCCGCCTCCGCCGCCGCTCAATCTCGTCGCGGACCTCGGCGGCGGAGCGCTTTACCTGACCGTCGGACTGCTTTCGGCCGCCATGGAGGCACAGCGATCCGGGCAAGGGCAGACGATAGATGTCGCCATGATCGACGGGGTGACGCATCTGATGTCGGCCTTTCAGGCCTTCCGTCAGCAAGGAAGCTGGACCGGGCGCCGGTCGGACAACATCGTCGATGGCGGCGCGCCGTTCTATCGAAGCTACGCGACCAGCGACGGCAGGTTCGTGGCGGTCGGAGCGATCGAGCCGCACTTCTACGCCAACCTGCTCGAGGTGATGGGTCTCAGCGGGGAGAGTCTTCCGGCCCAGAACGATCGGGCGGCATGGCCGCAGATGCGCGAACGCTTCGCCAGGATATTCGCCGGACGAACGCGTGACGAGTGGGTCGCCCTCGCCATGGGACACGACGCCTGTCTTGCACCAGTCTTGACGGTCGATGAGGCACCCGCGCATCCCCAGATGCAGGCGCGAAACCTCTATGCCAATTTCGATGGGCTGCGGCACCCGAGCCCGGCGCCGCGCTTTTCCCGGACCCGTTCCGACCTGCGTCGGCCGCCACCGGCGCCGGGGCGCGACAGCAGGGAGGTGCTCACGGACTGGGGTATTCCGCGGGACGAGATCGACGCACTCAGGGCGGTTGGTGCGATGGCGGAGGCCTGACGGCGGCGACCGCCGTCAGGGATGCAGCACTACTCCGCCGACACCGGATCGCCAGTGAGTGTCCAGCTCGTTCCATCAAATTTGGCAATGCGAAGAATCTTGAACGGCGTGTAGTCGCCGGGCGCCGTACTGATGGAGACACCAGGCAGCATCAGGGGCATTCGCGTGCCATGAAGAGAAGTCGCTTGGCTGATGAGGTTCTCCCTGGTCAGTTCGTCCCCGCACTTCTTCAACACCGTGGTCAGGGCGTTCACGTTCATGTAGGCGACCAGAACGGAGTAGTCGTCGGGATTGGCCGACGGCGCGTACTTCTTCAGGAACGCCTTGTAGGTTTTCATCTCTTCATCGTCCGCCCAGGCGGGATCGCCGGGCTGCTTGAGAAACTGCGTGGTGACCAGTCCCTTCGATGCGTCGAGGCCTGCCGGCTTCAGGACAGTTTCGACCGATGCCGTCGAGCCGCCGATGACGTGGAGAGGATCCCAGTTGAGTTCATGCACCTTGCGGATGGACTGGGCCGCGGCCTTGGCCGAGGATTGTTCGATCAGCGTGTCAACGCCCGCCGCTTTGAGCTGAACGATCTGGGAGTCGATCGTCGGGTCGGCCAGCTCATAAGACACCGCGGCGACGATCTGCGATGCCTTCGATCCCAGGCCGGCACGCAGTCCCCTGACATAGTCCCGCCCGTAATCGTCGTTTTGGAACAGGACGCCAATCTTCGCATCCGGCTTGTCGTTCAGAATGTATTTTGCGATGACCCGGCCTTCGGTCTCGAAATCCGGATAGAGGGGCACCGTCCAGGGGAACGTCTTTGGATCGTTGAAGCGACGCCCGCCGGCAGTGATGAAGAGCTGGGGGACCTGCTTTGAGTTCAGATACTTCTGAATTGCGACGTTCGGGACCGTGCCAATGGTGCCGACCTCGGCGAGGACGCCGACGTCCTCAATGAGCCTGCGCGACTGCTCCACCGCCTTCGGCGCGCTGTAGGCATTGTCAAGCTGCGTGAAGCTGATCTTGCGTCCGTTGATGCCACCCTGCTCGTTGATCATCTCGAAATAGCCGACGACGGCGCGTCCTGCGCCGGCACCGAACGCCGACGCCGGGCCACTGAGCGGCGTCGACTGCCCGAGCTTGATCTCCGTGTCGCTGGCTCCCGGACCGTAGGCCTTTTCCGCCTGGGCCGGCATCGACACCAGCGCTGCTGATGCTGCGATGATGCTCAGAATCCCACAGATGTTGCTGTTCAAGACGTCTCCTCCCAATGTTATTTTTTTTTGTAGCTCTTATCGTAGAAGTTCGCGGGCGATGACCATCCTCTGGATCTGGTTGGTGCCCTCAAAGATCTGGGTCAATTTGGCATCGCGCATCATGCGTTCGACGGGATAGTCCATCGTGTAACCGTAGCCGCCGAAGATCTGCACGGCATCGGTCGTCACCTTCATGGCCATGTCGCTGCCGACGCATTTGGCCATGCTGGCAAGGACGTTCAGGCGCTTCCAGTCGCCGACATCGCCAGCGCGTGCGCATTCATAGACCAGTGCTCGCGCCGCCTCGATCTGCATGGCCATATCGGCCAGCATGAACTGCACGCCCTGAAATTCGGAGATCGATTTCTTGAACTGTTTGCGCTCCTTCGCATAGGCAACGCTGGCATCGAGGGCGCCCTGAGCCAGTCCAACCGATTGAGCGCCGATGGTCGGGCGGTTGAGGTCGAGCGCCCGCATCGAGGCGCGAAAACCCTTGCCTTCCTCTCCGACGAGATTTTCGACCGGGACCCGGACGTTGTCGAAGAAGATCGGCGTATTCGGTGCGCCGCGAAAGCCCATCTTGCGTTCGTGGCGTCCGAAGGTGATCCCTGGCATGGTCTTCGGCTCGACGATGAAGGCGCTGATGCCGTCCGCGCCGGAGCTGTCGCTCGTTCGTGCCATCACAACGATGAAGTCGGCGACGACGCCATAGCTGCACCATTGTTTGCGGCCGTTGATAACGTAGCAGTCACCGTCCTTCTTGGCGCGGGTGTTGATGGCGGTGACATCGGAGCCGGCCTGAGGTTCCGAGATCGCAATCGCGGTCACCACGCCGCCCCTGGCGATGATCGGCAGGAACTTCTTCCGCTGCTCCTCCGAGCCGAAATGGAGGAGGGGCATGATGAACATGGTGTTGAGGCAGGCGATCGAGGCGCAAGCCGGCGATATCTTTGCGATCTCTTCGCGCGCGATGCACGCCAGGGTCAGATTGCCGTTCGGCCCGCCATATTGCTCGGGGACCCAGAGCTGCATCAGCCCCATCTCGCCGAACAGCTTCACGATCTCGAGCGGGAAACGGTCGGTCTCGTCGATCTCGGCTGCAATCGGCGCCACGTGCTTGACCGCCATCCTTCTGACGTTGTCGCGGAAGGCGATCTGCTCCTCGGTAAAGCTCATGGAGAACCCCGGATTGTTTTTTGTCAGAAAGCCCAAAAAGGGGCTTCCATTGAATGGGTGATCCATTTAATAATTCACCGCATGTCGTCCAAGTCAAGCCCCCGCGCACCCACCAACCCCCGATCGCCGTCGCTGAAGCGACGGGAAAGGGCACCCGATCACCGTGCAGCGGGTACACCCGCTCCATTGACATTTCGGCCCATTCACACGCGCCGGGCCTTCGAGGAAATCTGCGAGCGCATTCGCGAGCAACTGGCGCGCGGTGTTCTCAAGCCGGGCGACAAGTTGCCGCCCGAGCGCGATCTCGCGCAGCAGCTTGGCGTTAGCCGCAACGTGTTGAGAGAGGCTCTTCGCAGTCTTGAAATGGCTGGCGTGCTTCGATTGCAGAAGGGCGTCAAGGGAGGCGCCTTCATTCAGTCGGGCGACACCAGCCGAATGAACGTGGTGATGCAGGACATGCTGAGCCTCGGCACGATCTCGGTGCGCGAGTTATCGGAGGCGCGGATCCACGTTCTGGATCTTGTCGTGGGGTTGGCTTGCGCGAACGCGCGGCAGGCCGATTTCGCGGCACTGGAGGCCAATATCGAGCGTACGGATATCGCGACCGCGGAAGGCCGGCTGCTGGACCGGGTGGAATGTTCGCGAGAATTTTACAAGATCCTTGCTGCGGCGACCGGAAACAAGGTGATCGCCATGATCATGGATTCCGTCACCGAGATTCACATGCGCTTCGTCTATGCCAAGGTGGCGTCGAGCGGTGTCGCGATGGCGGGGCTGTCCGAGAGGCGTCGGAAGTTCTTGACGGCGCTTCGTGAACGAAATGCGTCGTCCGCGACCCGTTTGATGCGCAGTCACCTGGAGGCCGTGCAACGCATGCTGGAGCAGGATCCCGGTGCGATGTCGCTTCAAGTTGCGCTGGCGGAGATGCAGCCCGGCATGAGGCGGTGAGAAAACCTGCGCCCGACGATAGTGCTGATCGTGCTCAACAATAATAGGAACGGAGGAAATGGTGTCCCGATATAGCAAATATGAATGCTTGACTGTCGACGTCTCCGAGAAGGTCGCGACCGTGACGTTGAACCGGCCCCAGGCGCGTAATGCGATCAATCAAAAGCTGATCCGCGAACTGCGCACGATCTGGGACGATTTGGGAGACGATCACGCCGTCAATGTCGTCATCCTGACCGGCGCCGGTGAATTCTTCAGCGTGGGCGGCGACGTCAAGGCAATGTCCGAGCGGCCGGGCGGCGACGTTCTGGAGGAGGGGGAAGTTCACGACCCCATGATCAGCCGTCGCGGGGTGACCCGTCAGCTCGATCTCGACAAGCCGCTCATCGCCGCCATCAATGGCGACGCGATTGGTCTTGCGGCGACCCATGCGCTGCTGTGCGATATCACCGTGATGGCCGAAGATGCGCGCATTGGTGATACCCATGTGTCGCGCGTCGGCTTGGTTGCGGGCGATGGTGGCACGGTGATCTGGCCGCTGCTTATCGGCATCAACAAGGCCAAGGAATTCCTCATTCGCGGCACTCTCTTGAAGGGAAAGGAGGCCGAGCGGATCGGCCTGGTCAATCATATCGCGCCGCGCACGGAGGTGCTGGCGAAAGCCCGTGAGATCGCGATCGAGCTCGCGAACGGTCCGACCTGGGCCATCCGCTGGACCAAGCTGTCGATCAATCAGATCCTCAAGGATCGCGTGAACATGCTGCTCGAGGCCTCGATGGCGCTCGAGCAGGTGACATTCGAAACCGCCGACCACAAGGAGGCGACGATGTCGTTCAAGGAGAAGCGCAAGCCCAAATTCGGCCAGCGCTAGTTCCGCCGATGGACGCGGCAGAGGTCCCAGGTGACGACGTCAGGCAGATGCTCCGGGATTCCTTGCGCGGGTTTCTCGGCGAGCAGTGGAGTGCCGATTGCGTCAGGCATGGACCCTCTCCGCTCGATGTTGCAACGATTTGGGGCAAACTCGTCGGACAGGGCATCGCCGCGCTCGGCTGCAATCCTGATGAAGGTGGGCTTCGCGAGATAGCGGTTGTGCTCGCAGAACTCGGCCGCGCTGCCTGTCCGGCCCCGATGTGGTCGGCGGCGCTCGTCAATTTCGCGCTCTCGACGCTGCAATCCGGGGTGGCCGCCGATGTTCTGAAAGAGCTGCACGCGGGCTCGGCCCGGGTTGCGTTTTCATTTGGGTCGCTCGATCCTGATTCGGGCACCGGCTCGATCCGGATCAAGGAAGGCCGTGCGGCCGGATTGCTTCGATTTGTCGAGGCTGCGGGGAGTTGCACCCAGCTGCTCGTTGCGGTCGATCAGTCCGTCCTTGCTTTGGTCGCGCTGGATGCCGCAGGCGTGGACATAGCGCCGACGCGTGCCATGGGCGCCTGGGGTTTTTACGAGGTCCGGCTGAGTTCAGCGCCAGTGACCCTCATTGCACTGGAAGACGGCGTCCTCGACGATCTCCTGCTCAGGGGAAAGCTGGCGCTGACGGCGCGGGCCCATGGAGCGGCGCGTCGCGCATTCGAGTTGGCGACGGACTATGCCAGAGAGCGGCATCAGTTCGGGCAGCCGATCGGCAGATTCCAGGCAATCCAGCACAAGCTCGCGAATGGCCTCATCGCCCTCGAAGGCGTGCGTCTGATTCTCGATCATGCAGCGATGTTGCACGACCAGGGCAGCAGCGATTGGCGCCATTTCGCCAATTGTGCCGTCGTGTTTGCAACCGACGCACTCCGGCGGGTTTCGCTTGAGACCCACCATGCGTTCGGCGCCATCGGCTACGCTGACGAACATGAAGCGCCACTGCACTTCAAGCGCGTGCATCTGGACACCATCGCATTGGGCGGATCGCGGCATGCGAAGCGGCTGCTGGCGTCGTTCCTGTTGCAGCCCGAAAGTCCAGGATTGCCCGAATATGATCTCGGTCCGGCCGGCAACGCGCTGCGCGGGCAGGTGCGGGGATGGCTTGAGCAGAACTGGTCGGGTGACCGGAAGGCCGAATTCGATCGCAAGCCGTTCGCGAAGCGGGAGTTTGATGCTGATTTCGCACGTGACATCGGCAAGATGGGGTGGATCGGTCTCGGTTGGTCCAGCGAATTCGGCGGCCAGGAGCGCTCGCCGCTCGAGCAAATCGCCTTCATGGAGACGATGGAGCGGGGCGAGGCGCCGCGAATCGGCGCTGCAATCCAGGCCAACGCCCTCATGATGTTCGGGACGCCCGAGCAGCAACGAAAATACCTGCCCGAAATCCTCCGTGGTGAAGCCATGCACGGCATGGGGTACAGCGAGCCGCAGGCCGGTTCCGACCTCGCGGCGCTGCGTACGAGCGCGGTGCGTGACGGCGATCACTGGGTGATCAACGGTCAGAAGATCTGGACCACGACGTGGTGGGGCAAATACATGTTCCTCGCCGCGCGGACAGACAAGGAGGCGAAGCCGCCGCATGCCGGCATCAGCATGTTCATCGTGCCGATGGACGCCGAAGGCGTCACGATCCGGCCGGCGACCACGATGTACGACGGCTCCTTCGCCAACATCTTTTATGACAACGTCCGTATTCCCTTGGAGAACCTCGTCGGCGACGTCAATGGCGGCTGGAAGGTGCTGACCGGCGCGCTCGCTTTCGAGCGCGGTTTGGTTGGCGGCGGCATCGTCTTGAAAATTGCCCACGCTTTTGAGCAATTGCGTCGGCACGTCATGGCAAAGGGCGCTGACGGGTCGGCGCTGAGCGACGATCCGATTGTTCGCGACAAGATGGCGACGCTTGCGGCCGAAATCGAAGTCGGACGCCTCTTGATGATGCACTGCGCGGACCTTGCTGCGAATGGCGTGACGCCGCCGGAATATGGCGCCATCAGCAAGGTCTATTCCAGCGAACTGATGGAGCGCTTCGGCGAGACGGCGCTCGACATTCTTGGCATGCGCGCAGCGCTGTCCGAACAGATGCCGGGTGCGATCGACAATGGCCGGTTCGAGCAAAACCTGCGCCATTCGTTGATGTGGGTCATCAGCATCGGCACCAATGAGATTCAGCGCAGCCTCATCGCCCAACGTGCGCTAGGGCTGCCCAGATAGGAGCAAATCGCATGCAGGAGCAGCAAGCCCCGACCGCGCCTCTCGCCGGCATGCGCGTGCTCGATTTTTCGATCATGCTGGCCGGCCCGTACTGCGCGCGACTGCTCGCCGATGTCGGCGCCGAGGTGATCAAGATCGAGCCACCCGAAGGCGACGACATGCGGTTGCGGACACCGCTTCGCGATGGCCACAGCGCCTATTTCGGTCAGCTCAATGCGGGAAAGCGTAGCCTTGCCCTCGACTTGAAGAGCGCCGAGGCAATCAAGCTGGTGCACCAGTTGGTGGCGGAAACCGACATCCTGGTCGAAAATTTCCGACCTGGCGTGATGGACCGCCTCGGCCTTGGCTATGAGGCGCTGCGCGCGATCAATCCGCGCCTGATCTATTGCTCGATCTCGGGCTACGGGCAGTCCGGTCCCGCCGCTGAACGCGCGGCCTATGCCATGATTGTCCATGCCGAGAGCGGCTTCGACCGGTCCTTGATGCGATACGCCGGAGATCGGGATCGGCCGGCGGCCGGCGCGATCTTTGTTGCCGACGTCCTGGGTGGCATCTTCGGCTACTCTGCGATCCAGACGGCGCTGGTTCATCGAGCGCGGACCGGGGTCGGGCAGCGAATCGACGTTGCGTTGATGGACTGCATGCTCAATCTGCTCGTCTACGAGTTGCAGGAAGCGCAATTCCCGATCAGCGCGCCGCGCGCGGCGTATGGTCCGGTGCGCGCTCTCGACGGTGACGTTCTGATCGCTCCGATCACGCCGCGAAACTTTGCCGCGCTCTGCGAGGTGACGGGGCAGAGTGAGCTCGCCAATGATGCACGATTCAAGACCGTGCCCGGGCGGGGTGCAAACTGGACCGCGATGATGCAGGTGATCGAGAAGTGGACCGAGCGGCATACGGTGCGCAAGTGCATGGAAGCGCTCGACCAGGCCGGTGTTCCCCGCGCCGAGTATCGCGATCCGGGTGCAGCATTGACCGATCCGCACCTGTTGCAGCGCGGGGCTTTCACCAAAGTTGCGGACGGAGCGGGAGAATTCATGGGCGTCAATGCGCCCTGGAAGATGTCGGGCGCGTCGACCTCTATGCAGCGCGACATTCCCGCAATCGGCGCGCATCGCGATGAGGTGTTGTCGGGGGTTCTCGGCCTTTCCAGCGAGGCGATCTCTCGCCTCGCCGAGGCGGGAGCTTTCGGTGGGGGGCGGACCTCATAGCGGCGCCAGAGGGCGAAGCGGGGTGGTCTGCTGATAAATGTGAGAGATGGAAGTGCGGCACAAATCATAAAATAGTGGGGAGACGCAGGTATGCTCGATATCGCATTGGACAATGCAATCGCCGATCATAAGACCTACGGTAACGTCGACCTTCAGCATCGCCTCTTTGCGGGCTTGCGCCGCGATGATCCGGTCCATTGGATAGAGCCTGACGGCTACCGTCCATTCTGGACGATCACCAAATACGCCGACATCATCGAGATCGAGCGTCAGGCCGATCGGTTCATCAACGCGCCGCGGACGAAACTCCTGAGCACCGAGTTCGAGAGCAAGGTGCGGGAAGCCATGAATGGCAAGCCCATGCTGGTGCGGGCCTTACCGCAGATGGATAATCCGGATCACGCAAGTATCAGAACCTGACCCACGCCTGGTTCCAGCCCCGCCACATCCGGACCCTGGCAGAGCGCATGGAAGCGCTGGCAGGAGAGCATCGATCGACTTCTTGCGATGGGTGACGAATGCGATTTCTACAGTGAGATCGCGATCTACTATCCGCTGCGCGTCCTGATGACGATTCTTGGACTGCCACGCAGTGACGAGCAACGCCTCCTGAAGATCACTCAGGCCTATTTCGGTGGCGGTGATCCCGAGATGCAGAAGGGCACGGACCTGATCGACGCAACGACCGCCTATGTCGAGTACTTCAAGGACCTCGTGAGGGAAAGGCGGAAAAACCCGAAGGACGACGTCGCAACCGTCGTTGCAACGTCGGAAATCGACGGTCGGCCGATCGAGGATTTTGAGGCCTATTCATACTATGTCGCGCTCGCCAGCCTCGGCCACGACACAACGAGCGCGACGATAGCCGGTGGTCTGCTCGCACTGATCGAGAATCCGGATTGCATGGCGCGCCTCCAGCACCATCCCGATGTGCTGCCCGATGCCGCGGAGGAAATGGTGGGCTGGGTATCGCCGGTCAAGCATTTCTTCCGGACGGCGGCGGTAGACTACGAAATTCGCGACAAGACGATCAGGGCCGGCGACAGTCTCTTCATCAGCTACCCGTCCGGTAATCGCGACGAGGAAGCTTTCGATCGTCCGTTCGAGTTTATTCCGGAGCGCTCGCCCAACCGTCATCTCGGTTTTGGCTTTGGCATTCATGCCTGCATCGGCAGGCACCTGGCCAAGGCGGAAGTCGTGGCGTTCTTTCGTGAATTGCTCAGACGGGTCGACCGGATCGAACTTGCGGGCAAGCCGGCCTGGACGGAAACTTCCTTCCTCGGCGGCGTGAAGCGTCTGCCGGTGCGGTATCGCGCGCGGTAGGCGAAACGTTCAAACGCTGGCGCGCCTTCGTCAATCGTCTGAGGAGGAAGGTCCAGCCGGTGAGGTCTTTGTGATCGCCAGCATGCATTTGAGGAAATGCGCGCGATCCTCTCTGTTCAGGGGCGCCAGCATGGTGTTTTGCAACTCTGCTGCGGCCGGAACGACGGCCAGAAGGGCTTCCTCGCCCTTTGCGGTGATCTGGACCTGGATCGACCGGCGGTCCGCCGAATTGTTTCTCTTGGAGATCAGCTTCCGCGCCGTCATTCGCCTGAGCATCTCGCTCAGCGTATTTCGGTCGCAGCTGATGCGGTCTGCAAGAGCGGAGGGAGTGAGGGGCCCGTTTTGATAAAGTGCGATGAGCACGCCGAACTGCCGAGGAGTGACGTCGCTCTGGCCCGTCAGGTCTTGATAGAGCACGTCATAACGTGCCTCGAGCAATCGGAGGAGAAATCCGATACCGCCCTCCAGCCGCCAATTGCGCGCGATATCTGCCGCGCTCGTTTTCATTGCCTTGTCGGCCGACATGCCGTCGTTGACCCGATTGATCGCCTTGAAATCACATAGATAGCCGTTAGCAGCTTGACCGATCGCTCTCAACCCCGGGGCTGAAGCGGCAAGCGGGGTCCTCGGAATCTCCGACCCCGCTCCCGATGCCCATTGCAAGCCGTTCGACAAAGTAGTACGTATACGTAACAAGAGACGATGTAACGAAATGACGTCGCAAGAGAGGGTTGTTTGGATCTGCGCGATCCTGTCGATTCCCTACCTTCTCGAAGCTGAGGCGGTCGAAACCGCGCCCGGCCAATGGCTCGTGCGGGTCGCCTATCCGGAACTGCCGGGCTGCACGGCGGAAGCTTCCGTCGTCGAAGACGCGCTGAGGGAATTGGAGCGGCGCCGGATCGAAATGATCGTGAGCCTGGTGCAGGCGAACCGGGAGCCTCCGGTCCCTCGGAAGCCGCTCGCCGCAGCCGATCCGCTTTGGACCGCCCAGGATCTCGGATTGTCCGCGCGTGTCGCTGCGCTTTTGGCGCGTCCAAATAAATAGGCGGCTCGGTACGCGCCGCCAATTCGATAAAGGAAGGTCATGCTCTCGCGCGAAGACAATGAACGCCTGGTCAGGGTGGGAAAGGGCACGCCGCTCGGCGACCTCTTTCGGCTTTATTGGATACCCTTCCTGCCGTCGCAAGATCTCGTCAATGACGGGCAGCCGCAGCGCATCCGGCTGCTTGGGGAAGATCTGGTCGCGTTCAGAGATTCCGAGGGCCGCGTCGGGCTGGTCGACCAGGCGTGTCCGCACCGCGGTGCTCCGCTGATCTTCGGCAGAAACGAGGATTGCGGGCTACGATGCGTCTATCACGGCTGGAAATTCGACGTGACAGGCGCCGTAACGGATATGCCGGCCGAGCCGGCTCGCAGCCGCCTCAAGGAGCGTGTTCGGATCAAGGCGTATCCCTGTAGGGAGCGTAACGGGATGATCTGGACCTATATGGGTCCGGACGAAGGCGATCTTCCGTCCTTGCCGAACGTTGAGTGGAATCTCGTTCCGCAGGAGCAGGTTCATATTTCGGTCCGCGTCCAGGAATGCAACTGGCTCCAGGCAGTCGAAGGCGAAATTGATTCCGCCCATGCGCCGTTGTTGCACGGCCGGCTGGATTCGCAGGGCACGACGAGTGCCTGGATTCAGAAGCGCGACCTGCGCCCGACGTTCGAGTGCATCAAGCAAGACTTCGGGATGAGCATCGCTGCGCGGCGCAACTATGACGCAAACACACTGTATTGGCGCGTCAACCAGTTTCTGCTGCCGTTCTATACGCTCGTTCCGCCGCTGTCGCCGTTCCCGGATCTGAGCGGCCATGCCTGGGTGCCGATCGACGACGAGAACACACTCTGCATCATGTTCTCGTATCATCCCTCGGAGCCGCTGCTGCCGAAGACGCGTCAGATCTTCGCCGAAGGGCACAATGGCCGTGAGAGCGGACATGCCAGCCGCCACTCACTCGTCCAGCATCCGGTGACGGTCCCGTACGCGGGCTACTGGACGAAATACAATCCCCAGAACGGCTTCCAGTTCGACCATGAGGCGCAGCAAACGACCTGGTTCTCCGGCCTGCCGGGACTCTGGGTCCAGGACGGCGCCTGCCAAAGCGGCGTGTCACCGATCTTCGATCGAACCAGGGAGAACCTCTGCTCGAGCGACACCGGAATCGCGATGACGCGGCGATTCATCCTGGAGGCGCTCGGTGCCTATCGCGACCACGGAACGAAGCCGAAAGGCGTGACCGATCCCGACGTCTTCATGGTGCGAGCGGTATCGCTGCGGCTACCGCCGGAGGACTCCTGGGTCGACGCCGGCGCACCCTTCATACGCGCAAGGCTGGGTGCCGATTTCGGGTACGAGTTGTGAGCGATGCAAACCACCCAAGATGCGTTCGCTGGTCTCCATGCGGAGGCCTGCTCGATGGCTGAGGGCGTGATCGAGGTCCTGGTCAAGCGCATCTGTTATGAGGCTGAAAACGTCAACTCCTACGAATTGACGTCTCCGGCGGGCGACGATCTCATCCCCTTCACAGCTGGTTGCCATATCGATCTCCATCTGTCGAACGGCATCATCCGCAGCTATTCGCTGGTGAACGATCAGCGCGAGCGGCATCGCTATGTCATCGCGGTCAACAAGGATCAGGCCAGCAGGGGCGGCTCGCGCTTCGTCCACGACAATCTCAGGGCGGGCGACATCGTCACGGTGTCCCATCCGCGCAACAACTTTGCGCTTGATGAAGAGGCCGAACACTCGGTCCTGATTGCCGGCGGGATCGGGATCACGCCCCTATTGTCGATGGTCCGTCGTCTGGAGGCCCTGGGACGCTCCTGGGAGCTTTTCTATGCCGCCAGGACGCGTCGCGCCGCGGCATTCCTCGACGACCTCAATGGGCTTGGATCGAACGGGCCGGCGAAGGTGCGTGTCGACCTTGACGATGAGCGGTCCGGGCGAATGTTCGATCTTCCCGCACTCGTCAGAAATGCGCCGGCGCGGGCTCACCTCTATTGTTGCGGCCCGCTGCCGATGCTCGAATCTTTCGAGGCGGCGACAGCGGATCGTCCTGCCGACCATGTGCACGTTGAATATTTCCAGGCTAGGAAAGCACCGGCGACCGAAGGCGGTTTCGAGGTCAAGCTTGCGCGGAGCAACAGGACGATCGAAGTCGGCGTGGGCAAGACCATTCTCGAAGCTCTGTTGGACGCCGGGATAGCCGCCAATTACGCCTGCACCGAGGGCATCTGCGGCACCTGCGAGACGCGTGTGCTCGAAGGCACTCCTGACCATCGCGATCAGTTCCTGAGCAAAGAAGAGCAGGCGGCGAACAAGACCATGATGATCTGCTGCTCGGGTGCCAGATCACGCACGCTCCTCCTCGATCTCTGAAAGAACAATTGACGTCGACAATGGGTGGAAAGTCATGAAAGTTCTTGCGTACATTTTCGGAGCCTCCGTGCTCGCCATCACTGCGTACTCGTCTGCGCAGGCAGATGCGGCGCGTACGATGAGGATCGGTATCCTCAACGACGCGTCAGGTCCGTATTCGGACAATGCGGGCGAGGGCTCGGTCACCGCGGCGAAGATGGCGGCCGAGGACTTCATGCAGCGGCATCCCGATTTCAAGGTCGAGATCATATCGGCCGATCACCAGAACAAGGCCGATGTCGGAGCCGCAATTGCGCGTCGATGGATCGATCAGGACAAGGTTGACGCCGTCGCCGACGTGCCGAACTCGGCGGTGGGTCTCGCCGTCAACGAGGTCGTTCGTGGCAGCAAGGCGGGGTTGATCGCATCCAGCGCAGCCTCATCCGACCTCACCGGAAAGTACTGTTCGCCCAACACGATCCAATGGACCTTCGACACCTGGGCGGCGTCGCACACGATCGGCAACTACCTCGTCCATCACGGCGGCAAGAAGTGGTATTTCATCGCGACCGACAATGCGCTTGGAAAGTCCATGGTGCGCGATGGAACGTCGGTGATCAGCGCGGGTGGCGGCGCCGTGCTCGGATCGGTCAATGTGCCTATCAACAACGCCGATTACGCCTCCTTCATCCTCCAGGCGGACGCTTCGGGTGCCGACGTGATCGCGTTCGCGACCGCAGGTGGCGACACTGTCAACCTGATCAAGCAATCATCGGAGTTCGGGCTGAAGCAGAACGGAAAGACCTTTGCAGCGCTGTTGACGACGACCAATGATGTCGAGGCGAGCGGTCTCGCCGTGGGGCAGGGGCTCATTATCACTCAGCCGTTCTATTGGGACCTGAACGATGCCAGCCGAGCCTGGTCGGCGAGGTTTAGCGCGCGCCAACACGGGCAGTCGCCAACCGCGTTCCACGCCGGGGTCTATTCGTCGGTGCTTGCCTATCTGAATGCGGCGCTGGCAGCGGGGACCAACGACGCGCAGGCGGTCATCCGAAAGATGAAGGAGGCACCGATCGATGACGAGCTGTTCGGACCGGTCGTCGTACGTACAGACGGCCGTGCCATCCACAATATGTACATCCTGAAGGTGAAGGACGCCAAAGCGTCGAGGACCAAGTGGGATCTTCTGGAGAACGTCGGTGTCCTGAGCGGCCCGGAGGCATTTCGGCCGATCGATCAGGGTGGATGCGCGATGATTGAGCAATCGAAAGGCAACTGACGACCAGCGCTGCCGGCCCGCCGTGATCGAACTTCATCGTCTGACGACAAAATTACTGGATAAGCATAATGTTGGACAACATCGAAGCGGACTTTCCCGAGCATACGCCGCGCCCATCCCATGCGCCGAAAGCGCTTGAGGGGATACGGGTAGTCGATTTCTCCCACTTCATCGCCGGGCCCTTTGCGACAATGATCCTGGCGGACATGGGTGCCGAGGTCATCAAGATCGAGGCGCCCGGTCGCGGTGACGATCTTCGCCGCTATCCGCCCGTGCATCCGGGGCTCAAGCACGGCGCGCCGTTCGTCTGGACCAATCGCAACAAGCAGAGCGTTGCCCTTGACCTCAAGTCGCCGGAGGGCGTTGCGATTGCGCGCGAATTGGTCGCAACTGCGGATGTCGTCGTCGAGAACTTCTCGACCGGCGTCATGGAGCGGTTCGGGCTGGACTATGATGCCTGCCGCAAGATCAGGCCCGAGATCATCTATTGCTCGGTGTCAGCCTACGGACGAGAGGGGACATTTGCGGACCGGCTCGGTTTCGACCCGATCGCGCAGGTTGAGAGTGGCTTCGTATCCATGAACGGCTATGCCGATCGCGAGGGGGTGCGGGCGCTATCGCCTGTCATGGACATCAGCACGGCAATGATGGCCTGCAACGCGATCCTCGGCGCCCTCGTTGTCCGCGAGCGGAGCGGCATGGGCCAGGCTGTCGAGGTATCGCTGTTCGACAATGCTGTGCTGATGACCGGGTATGCCACAATGCAGCATTTGTTCAGCGGCGCGAATCCGCAGCGCCACGGTAACACCAGCCCGGATACCTGCCCATCGGGTGTGTTTCAGGCGCATGATTGCTCCTTCTATATCAACTGCGGCAATGACAAGATCTTTCAACGCCTGATGTCGCAGGTGATCGATCGGGCCGATCTCGCCGTGGCCGACATCTATGCGACCGGACCCGATCGCATCCAGCGACGGGATGAGCTGTTTGCGATCCTTGGCGATGCGTTTGCGCAGCAACCCTGGTCTCACTGGCAATCGCGGATGCGGGCGGCCGGCGTTCCCTGCGGCCAGGTGAGGACTGTCGGGGAGGCTATCCGGTCAGCCGAAGCGCGCGAGCGCGGCCTCGTCACGCGAATTCCGCACCACAGTCTGGGTTGGATTCCGAACGTCAACCTGCCGATCCGGTATTCGCGCACGCCGATCGTCGATCCAGTTGCGGCACCCGCGGTCGGACAGCATACCGAAAGCGTGTTGAGCGAGCTGCTGGGTTATGACGACGCGCGCCTCGCACGGCTGACGGAGGCGGGAGCGTTCGGTGCCGATGCGGCAAGACCGCCACGGCAGGACGGCAAGACATGATGGTACGGGCGCAAGCCCAACGAACGCTCAGGGGCCGCGTCGCCGTCATCGGGATCGGCGAGACGGACTATCATCGCCATGGGGCATCGCCGGATCCGGAGTTCAAGCTGGCTCTGAAGGCGATCCTGGCGGCCTGCGCGGATGCAGGGCTCGACCCGCGCGAGATCGACGGATTTGCCTCCTACAGCGACGAGCGAAGCGATGCATCACGGCTGGCCGCAGCGCTGGGTACGCGAAAGCTTCGTGCGACGACAATGCAATGGGGCGGAGGAGGTGGTGGCTGCTGCGCGGCGGTTGCCAACGCCGCCGCGTCCATCGCCGCGGGTCTTGCAGATTGCGTCGTCGTGTTTCGCTCGCTCGCGCAGGGACAGTATGGTCGCTTTGGGCAGACCACCGGCATCGACACGATCTCCGGCGAGAGGGCGTACCTGATGCCGCATGGCGTGCTGGCGCCTCCACAGCGCTTTGCCATGCGCGTGCGCCGCTACATGCACGAGCATGGCGTGCGGCAGGACGCGCTGCGGGCAATTGCGCTGGCATCCTACCATCATGCGCAGGCCAATCCGCGTGCAGTCATGTATGGCAAGCCGTTGGACGCGGCCAAGTATGACGCGTCGCGCTGGATCGCCGAGCCGTTCCATCTCTACGACTGTTGCATGGAAAATGACGGCGCCGCCGCGCTCGTGCTTGTGGCTGCGGAGCGCGCCGGGGAATTCCGGAGCAAGCCGGTCTACGTGCTCGGTGCGGCGGTCGGTTCCGGATATCGCACTGCGGCTATGCCCCACAATTCGCCGCTCTATGCCAGTGCGAGCTTCGATACGGTCGCATCCGACCTATACCGGATGGCAGCCATCGGTCCAACCGATGTTGGCGTTGTTCAAAGTTATGAGAATTTCACTGGCGGTGTTGTGATGGCGTTGGCCGAGCATGGCTTCTTTAAACCGGAGGAAGCCAACGACTTTCTAACCATCGAAAATTTGACCGCTCCATCTGGACGGCTCCCACTGAATACGAGCGGCGGTAACTTAGCCGAATGCTACATGCACGGCTTCGAGCTTGTGTTGGAGGCCGTGCGTCAGGTGCGCGGCACGTCGACGAGCCAGGTGCAAAGGAATGATGTGGCGATGGTCATCGGCGGTCCGATGGTCACACCGGTCAGCAATCTTCTTCTCGGTTCGGAAGCGAGCTTATGAGCAGCAAGACAATCCCGACCTATCTTCCTGCGGGCCTGCCAATCCCGATCGCCGAGCCCGACGGTTTGTCAGCGCCTTACTGGGCGGGGTTACGCGAAAATCGTCTTCTGGTTCAGCGCTGCAGTCGTTGCAACACGTGGCAATTTGGGCCGGAGTGGATCTGCCATCGTTGCCATGCCTTTGACCCCCAGTGGACTGAAGTCGAGCCACGGGGCAGGATATTCAGTTGGGAGCGAGTCTGGCATCCCTCGCACGTGGCGCTAGCGCAACACGGCCCCTACCTCGTCATACTTGTCGAGATTCCGCAGGCCGGCGGTGTCCGGATGGTGGGCAACCTGCTGGACGATCCACTGCAGAGCGTCGTGATTGGAACCGATGTCGAAGGTGTATTCGAACATCACGCGGAGTCCGATCCGACCTATTCCCTTCTGCAATGGCGAGTGCAATCATAGATAGCGTCTGACTCGCCGGCGTCTATAAGGCGGCAGCCAGCCTGAGGCTAGCAGCTGTCGACCTCTGCTAATCGTCATTGTCAGGTCCGATGTGGATTTCTGTAAGGGGACGAGCGGCGGACGAGTGTCTAATGAAACGTCCAACAAAACGGCCAAAAGCGAAAAAATTGCCTGGAAACGTAAGTGACCTGTATCGCTTGCATAATTAGATGAAAAAATTTGAAGCGGAGCGCTTCACCCGCTCCAAATTCATGCAATCGGTTTGGAGCTTGCCTGCTGAAGTTAGCTCAAACTTGCTCATGATGGATTGGAGCAAGAGTTCAAGTGTTTCAATCGGTTAGAACGCGCCGTGTGCACGACGTGTGCGCCGGGAGACCAAAGAAAATCTAACGACCGCCAATGTGAGCAGGCGTTCTGAAGTGCGCAGCGTCGCCGTGGATTGGCGCAAGCGCCTAGTGAATAGCGGGCGCTCGGATGCTTTCGATAAGGCTTGACCAGACCGCGTCTCAGTCCGAGGAACTAGCGTCTTCTCTGCCGAGTTGCGCCACGAGCCAATCTGCAAAGGCTCGTACTGCCGATCTCTGTCGGCTGGCTCGAGGGTAGATCAGGCGGTGACCGACGTAGCGGCAGGACTATGAGAACGGCTTCTTTCTGGGCGGGACCTTGTTCGAGCACGTCAAGCCGAGCATGAAGATCTACAAGGAGGAGATCTTCGGGCCCGTGCTGTCAGTCGTGCGAGCGCCGGATTATGCGATGGCCGCGCGGCTGATCAATGAGCACGAATTCGGCAACGTGACATCGACCCTCACACGTGACTGCGATGCCGCCCGTGAATTCGCCCATCAGATCGAGGTCGGCATGGTCAGCGTCAACGTGCCGATCCCTGCTCCCATGACAGAGACTGCTTGGCGGGCTCTTGGGGACCTCGTCTACGGCTCGAAGTTCGTCGCGTCTTACCTTCCGGCTTCGGATAACGCGGCGAACCCCAGGTTCGTCTCGGCATACCGGCAAATGTTCAACGAGACGCGGAGATCAACGCGTCACTCGGATACGATAACGACAAGACCATCATGCTTATGCTTGAGAAGCTCGGCGGCAGCATGCCAACTGACGTATCCCAATTCTCGGCTGTACCTCAGGACACTAACCTTCGATGCACCGCGTGGGCGGATTCGCTTTAGTCATAGCAGGAAGCTGAGTCGTCGGGTGATCCACGGCGAACGCCAAAGGGGGCCAATAGCAGCCATCACATCAGCACGAGCGGCATTCTCACCTGACCCAACCAATTGCTGTTGTGGCGGAGCGCCCGCACTCGTCGCTGAAATACTTGCCCCCGCGGCAAGACATTCTCAGAATTCGCTGAACACGACATTCGTGCGAACGGCGGCGCTGCTGTGGCCGGTGTTTGACCCCGTGCGCCAGAGCTAACGGACGGCGATGCCTGCGCTGTCGATCACCCGCTTGTAACTTGCGGTCTCCTTGACGATGAACGGGACCATCTCGGCCGGTCCCTTGTCGGCAATCGACACTTGGCCGTTGGTGACGAGGTCGGCGACGAGGCCTGGGTCGGCAAGGACAGAGCTGAGTGCCTCAGAGAGCTTGCTTACGATTTTCGGGTCTGTCCCGGCCGGGACCGCGACCCAAGTTGAGCCGACACTGACGGCGTCCGGGTAGCCGGCCTCGAGGACCGTCGGCGCATCGGGCAGCGCGGCTAACCGCGCCGCACCGGTGGTGCCGAGCACCTTGACCTTGCCGGTGTCGATCAGCGGCCTGAGCACGCTGAGATAGTCGAAGGACACATCCAGGATGCCGGACATCATGTCGGTCATCTGGCTCGAGCCCGACTTGTAGGGCACGTGGGTCAGCGTGATCCCGGCGGCCGCCTGGAACATCTCGCCGGCGAGGTGCTGGGCGGTGCCGGGCCCCGGGGAGCCAAAATTGATCTTGCCGGGGTTAGCCTTCGCGTAGGCCACGAACTCAGCTAGCGTGTTGTATGGCGCTGCTGCAGTCGCGACGAGGATCTGATTTGACGAACTCACGCCACGGACGTGAACAAAGCTCTTGAGCGGGTCGTAATTCAGCTTCGTCATCCCCAGGTTTGGCTGGATCGTCATAGGCCCGCCCGAGGCGTAGAGCACGGTGTAGCCGTCAGGCTGGGCCCGGGCAACGAACTCCGTCCCGATGGTCCCGCCAGCGCCGGGTCGATTTTCTACCACCACGGGCTGCCCAAGGCGCATCCGCAGCAGCTCTGCGATCTTGCGCGAGACGAGGTCAGTGACGCCGCCAGCCCCGAACGGTACCACCCAGGTGATCGCTCGGTTCGGCCAAGTTTCCGCCCCCGTCTGTGCCGTCGCAGCGCTCGTCTGAAACACCAGCGTCGTCGCGACGACGAGACATCGGAGAGCGCTCGCCACCATCCCTCCGCGGCGCCCGCTCAGGCCGCGGCGCGTGCCAAATGCGGCAGCAGGGCTGGGCGGACCGCCGAGCAGGGCCGGAACCAGCGCCGTGGGCGCGAGGACATTGCCGTCATCAATGATAATCATCCTGGCTTGCTCAAGCGATTGGATGCCTGCGTTATCCTTCAGCGATCCCTCGAACGTCGGGAAATCAGACGGCTCCATCAGTTGTAGATCGTCTGCAGCCGGACACTCTGTGGTCATTCGTACATTCCATTCTTGGCGATCAAAAAATTGAGGCATCGTCCGCAATTGAACTCTGAATGTTGACGGGAGCGTCGTTGTGCGTCGCCGAGCTCACGTCGACGCCGACCGACGTGAAGGCCAGCGGTTCTGCGCGTGCTAACTGAGGCCACTCGTCTCGGCCGCGCGTTCGATATGAGCCCGGATAGCGTTCCGTTCCGGATCAATCCAGCCATGCTCGCCGGCCTTGGCGATCATGTCCGCGTAGCCTTGAGCCCAACTGGCCCCGTCGGGGCAACCGGCAAGAGTTGGAACGAGATCGATCGAAACGAGCGCATCCCGATTGTCGAGCAGCGTAATCCCTTGCCACCCCTGCGCTTTAGATCCTGCATCGGCATGCAGCACCAGCTTGAAGTTTCGGAAGTCGAGCGGCTCGCTCAGCTGGACCATGCCGCCGTCGAAGCATTCGATGATCACGGAGCCGCTATCCTTCTATTCGTGTTGCCATTATGCCGCTTCGCTAGCACCGAACGTCAACATGCCTGCGGCAACGCGCGCAGCGTCCCCTGATAGTTGAGTAAGGGATCGCCGTTCCCGCCGCGGGTTGCGACGATTCTGCCGATGAAGAGACCGTGCGTGCCGACCAATTGGTGATGATGCAGCACGCACTCCAAGACGCCGATCGCCGGTTCGAGCAGGGGGACATCGAGGACGCCTTGCTGCCAAGGTGCTGTCGCGAAGCGTTCGACCCCATTGGCGCCGCCCGCGAAACGCAGCGCCAGATCTTCCTGCCCTCGGCCGAGCAGGCTGACCCCGAACCGGCCGTTGGTGAGAATGGCGGCATGCGTTTCGGAGCTCGCATTGACGCCGACGAGCAGGCAGGGCGGCTCCATGCACAGCGAGGTGACGGAGCTCACGGTCAATCCACGCCGTGCGGTCTCACGTCCCGTCGCCACGATCGCGACACCGCCGGCGAGGTTCCGCATGGCGAGCCGGAATTCGGCGGCCTCAACCGAGCGGAAATCGGTCATTTGAGCCATTTGACATCCCATGACGTTCCTCCCTATGCGAGGGTACCAGGGCTACGCGGAAACCGCTTCGCCCGCGATCTTGCCGCGTCCGGCGGTAGCGGATGTCAGCTCCTTCCGGATCGCGGGAATGATCTTGCTGCCCCACAGCTCGATCTGGCGCAGCATCGTGCGCCGGTCGAAATCGCCGAGCTGGGTCTGGACGGCGATATGGGTCGGCTTGAGGATGCCGATCTCCTCCAGCATGCGATCGATCACCTGGTTGACGCTGCCGACAGGGAGATTCCTGCGCATGGTCTCCAGGCTCATGTCGTTTGGGCCGGCTTCTTCCTTGATCAAATAGCCGTCGTCGCTCTGGGCGCGCCTGAACTTCAAACTTTCGGACAGCCGCCGCTGGAAGCGGGCGTTGTCGAGATAGGAGGAGATCTCGCTGTCATTGTCGCTGGCGTAGGCGCAGCGCAGGAAGCCGAAGCGCGTGTCGTCGATCGAGCGGCCTTCCTTGGCAGCGATGCCTTCGAGCCGTTCGCGCAGCGCCTTGATGGCGTCGGTGCCGTTGAGCAGGGCGGTGACGAACAGATTGTGGTTGTCGCGGATGGCGCGGCCGAGCGTCTCCGCATGTCCCGACGTTACCCAGATCGGCGGCATCGGCTTCTGCACGGTACGCACCGCGATGGAGGTCGGCGGAATCTGCAGATGCTGGCCGGAATAGGAGAAGACGTGTTCCTTCATGCCGGCTTCAAGCACGTCGTAGAGCTCGGCGAACAACGAGTGTGAGTTCTTCAGGTCGACGCCGAAACGATCGAACTCGAATTGCTGGTAGCCCGAGCCGATGCCGAGATCGAGGCGGCCGTTCGAGACCGTGTCGGCAAAACCGATCTCGCCCAGCAGGCGTGCGGGATGATACAGCGGCAGTACGCAGACCGCGGTGCCGAGCCTGATGCGCTTGGTCAGTCCGGCGCAATGCGCGACCATCATTAGCGGCGACGGGCACAGGCTGTAATTGTTGAAATGATGCTCGGCATACCACGCCGTATCGAAGCCGGCGGCTTCCGCGGCGACTGTCTGCTCGACCGCGTTGTTGATGACCTGCTGCGAGGTTTGGTGATAGCCGCGCTGCTGCGCCAGGATGAAAACGCCGAATTCCATGGGATGCATTCCTCCACCATATTGCGCTGCGGCCGTTTTCGACCGGTTGAAGCGAGGATATGGCCTTGAGGTTTTTCGAACAATTGGCGTAATCTGAGCATGTCTTTTGCAGAATCTGAAAAGATCGATGAATCGCCTCCAAGCCATGGAATTGTTCGTCAGCAGCGTCCGCGAGGGCAGTTTCTCCGCGGCCGGCCGCCGGGCAGGGCTCTCGCCGGCGTCGGTCTCGCGCTATGTCGGTGAGCTCGAGGCCCAGCTCGGGGTGCAGTTGATCAATCGCAGCACTCGCCATCTCGGCTTGACCGAGGCCGGCAAGATATTCTTCCAGCGAACCGAGCAGGTGCTGCACGGCATCGAAGATGCAGAAGCTGCGGCGCTTTCCCTGCAGAGCACGCCGCGCGGAACGCTTCGGGTTCATTCGCGGACGCTGTTCGGTATCAAGGTGCTGTCACCGTTGATTCCGCAGTTCCAGAAGCTGTATCCGGAGTTGAAGGTCGAGCTACGGCTGTCCGAGCGACGTGTCCTCCTCCGCGAGGAGGAGTTCGATATCGATTTCCAGATCGCCGCGCCGAAGGACCCGGGCCTGATGCAGCGCCGCCTGGTGCGGAGCGAACGCATCCTGGTGGCGTCACCGGATTATGTCGCGCGAATGCCGAAGCTGCGCGGGCCGGATGATCTGGCAGGGTACAACTGCCTGACCTACTGGATGGGGCCGGACGATGTGGTCTGGAAGTTCATGCGCAAGAGCAGGCTTCGGGAGATCGTCGTTCCGTCCTCGTTCAGCAGCAACAACGGCATCATCCTGTGCGATCTCGCGGTGCGCGGTCATGGCATCGCGCTGCTCGACGACTACACGGTCGCGGACGAGCTGAAGGGCGGGCGATTGGTGCGGCTGCTGCCCGGATTCCGTGTCACCAATTCGACGTTCGACGAGGGTATCTACGCCGCCTTCCAGCAAAGCAGCTACCTGCCGGAAAAGATCAGGGTCTTCGTCGACTACATGGCGGAAAGCGTGCCGCGGCAGATCAAGCGATCCCCCTAGCGCGTGTCGAACCTGTGGGCCGGCAGCCCCGTCACGCCGAGACCCTCGACGGCGAACAATCCACCGGCGCCGGGGCTATCGTCCCTGAGGTGGGTGCTGCGCGAGATCGACGTCACATAGAGGACATCGAGGCCGGCGCCGCCGAACGTTACGCTGGTCGGATGGCGGACGGGCATGTCGACACGGCGCACCACCGTTCCATCTGGCGCCAGCCGCGCGATCGCCCCGATGCGGACCAGCACGGTCCACAAATAGCCTTCCGCATCGACCGTCGCCCCATCGCCGCCCGAGCCGAGCGGATCCATGTCGGCGAAAACACGCTTGTTCGCGAGGGGCCCGTCGCGGTGGTAGTCGTAAGCCCAGATCACGCGCCGCACCGTGTCGGCAAGGTAGAACGTCTTGTCGTCGGGACTGAAGCACGGACCGTTGGCCACGGCGAGATCGGACTCGAGGTGCTCGATCGCGCCCGAGGCGTCGATGCGATAGAGGCCGCCGAGCGGCTTTTCGTCTTCGGCCCGCCCCCCATGCATAGTGCCGGCTACGAAACGACCATAAGGGTCCGCCTTGCCGTCGTTCAGGCGAAGCATCGCGTGATCGAGGCCGATCGAGGCACCCGTGGTCAGGCTTCGCGTCCGGAAATCGTAGCGCGCAAAGCCGTGGCGCAAAGCCAGGATGGCGTCGCCATTGTGCGCCAGCGCCATCGACCCGACCGGAGCCGGGACCTGAAACTCCTCGATCGCACCGGTCGCGGGAGACAATCTGTGGATCACCCCGGCAAGCGAATCGGTCCAGTACAGCGACTGCGTGTGGGCATCCCAAACGGGGCTCTCGCCGAGTTGGTCCGTGGTTTCGCCGATACGCGTGATGCGCGGGATCGTGCTCATCGGGGCATCGTTGATCTCCAGGACAGAGCGGGCTTGACCGATCGGTCGGTGAAAAACTACGGTTGTTTGCATGTGATGGTCGGTGTTCGGCCTGTTTGGATGTGCCAGGGTAGATTGCGGGTTCGATGGTTGAATTATCGACGACAAAGGACGGAACCGCCAACCAGGCGGAGCAGTCCGATCGTGTCCTGCAGATTCTCGCGGAAGCTGCCCGGCTGTTCGCCACCAAGGGATATGACGGGACGTCGATGCGCGACATCGCGGTCGCCTGCGGCATCTCGAAATCGCTGCTGTATCATCACTTCTCCAACAAGGATGAAATCTACGCGCGCGTGGCAGTCGGCTCCACGCTCGAATTGTATTTGTTCGTGCGCGACCGGGTTCCGGATGGCCCGCCGTCGCAGAAGATCCGCGCCTTCATGGTCGCCACCGCCGAATATTTCCGGCGCTATCGCTGGGCCTGGATCGCGTCGACGACCGCCTTCTGGAACGATCCGGATCGTCATCGGCAGAAGGAAAGGCTGACGCGCCGCGACCGGTTCGAAAACTTCCTGCGCGGCTTGATTCAGGAAGCGATCGACGCCGGCGAGATTCGCAAGCTCGATGTTCCCATGACAGGGCGCTTGATCCTGTCGTCGCTCAACTGGATGCATCGCTGGTACAATCCCAACAAGACGGCGACGCCCGAGCAGATCGCCGACATCTTCTTCGACATGGTGTTCAACGGCCTCCGTAACCCGGATTTTGGAGTGCCGCCGACCGGTGAGCAGCCCAAGCCTGCCCGACGAAAGCGCGCTGGCAACTGAGGCCGAGACGATCCCGTAAGCGAGGGCAAGCCCGCTTCATTCGAGCGCTATATGTTGCGCCGTGATCACGGGTCCCCAGAGGGCGGCGTCCTTGATTAGTTGGGAATCGAGCAATTGCGGCGCGCCGGTATCGGCCTGCAATCCATCGGTTTCCAGCTGCTTTGCAATTTCGGGCTTCTGCATCGCGGCGTTGGCTGCCGCATTCAGCCGTTCAATCGGCTCGCGCGGCGTGCCTGCGGGCGCGTGCAGCGCGGTCCAGAACGATGCCGAGAGTTCGGGGTAACCTGACTCGGCGAAGGTCGGAACATCAGGCAGGTTCGGCATGCGCTTGTCCGAGGAGACGGCGAGCAGGCGCAACTGACCCGATTTGACGTGCTCCACGACGGCGGCGGGCGTTGCGAAATTGAGGTCGCATTCGCCCGACAGCAGTTCCATGATCGAGGCCGGATTGTTGCGATAGGCGACGTCGGTGACCGCAAAGTCCATCGATTTTCCCATCATGATCCCGAACAGATGCGTCACGCTGCCGGGGCCGAGCGTGGCGTAGAACAGCGGCTTGTCGCGGCCCTTGGCGTAGGCGACGAAGCTCTTCACATCGGTGACCGGCATCTTCGCGTTCACGGTCAGCGACAGCGGACCGTTGCAGAGCATCGCAACGGATGCAAAATCCGCGAGCCTGTAGGGCAGGTTCTTGCGCAACAGGACGTTCAGCGAGATCGGGCCGGTGCCGCCGGCGAGCAGGACGCTGCCGTCCTTGGGCGCGCGCGCCACATATTGCGATCCGACGATGCCGTTGGCGCCGGGCTTGTTGTCGACCAGAACCGGTTGATCGAGTGTCTCCGACATTCCCTTTGCGATCGAGCGCATCAGGCCGTCGATCGAGCCGCCGCTGGCATAGGGCACGATGATGAAGATGGTCTGCGACGAGCGCGCCCTCACGATCGAGGGCGCGGCAAACGGCGCGATGATGGCGCCGGCCATGAGGGTTGCGGCCTGACGCCGGCTGATTTTGGCCATGGCGATTTCTCCCGGTGAGTTCGTTGGCGGTTGGTCTAAATCTACGTCCTGACCGATCGGTCAGTCAACAGCCCTGTCGTCGCAGCTATTGCAAGCCAGCAACCTTGGTGTTATGAGCCAATCGACTGACCGATCGGTCAGGCGATGAAAATCGCCGCCAACGTCGAAGACCACGACGTCAAGATCAAGCAAAGCCAGGAGGAAGCCATGTCCGATGACATCGTGACGCTCGAAGTATCCGACCATATTGCCATCGTGACGCTGAACCGTCCTCCGGTGAATGCGCTCAATCGCGCGATGCGCGATCGTATCGTCAGTGTGTTCGACGAGATCTCCGAGCGCGGCGACGTTCGCGTCGCGATCCTCACCGGTAACGGCAAGATCTTCTGCAGCGGCGCCGACCTCAAGGATCGTCCGGATCCCGCGAAGGTCGGCGCGTTCCACGACCACAACCGCATCACCCGAGAAACCGGCAACTGCATCCGCGAATGTTCCAAGCCCGTCATCGCCGCGATCAACGGCGTTGCATTGGGTGCAGGCCTCGGCCTGATGGCGTCGTGCGATATCTTCTACGCCTCCGAAGAAGCCGTGTTCGGCATGCCCGAGATCAATGTCGGTCTCGCTGGCGGTGCGGCGATGCTCAACACGCTGTTCGGCCGCTCGCTGATGCGGCGGATGTTCTTCACCGGCTACCGGGTGCCGGCGGCCGAGCTCTATCGCCTCGGCATCATCGAGGCCTGCACCAGCAAGGAGGATCTCATGCCCGAGGCGATGAAGATCGCGCGCGAGATCGCTGCCAAGAGTCCGATTGCGATCGAGTACGCCAAGAATGCGGCCAACATGGTCGAGCTGATGCCGCCGCGCGATGCCTATCGCTTCGAGCAGAACATCACCATGGCGCTGTCGAAAACCGAGGACGCCAAGGAAGCGCGCATGGCCTTCCTGGAGAAGCGGGCGCCGGTGTTCAAGGGACGCTGATCATGCGGCCGGGAGAGGGTCTCGACGCGTTGATGTCGCCGCGTTCGATCGCGGTCATCGGCGCATCTCAGGAGCCGACCAAGATCGGTGGTCGGCCGGTCGATCTGCTGCGCCGCTACGGCTATGCGGGCCGGATCTATCCGGTCAATCCGAAGGCCGCGGTGGTCCAGGGACTCCAGGCCTACGCGTCTGTGGCTGAATTACCCGAAGCTCCTGATCTGGCCATTATCGCGGTCGACGCCGAGAGGGCGGCCGAAGCGGTCGAGCAATGCGCTGCGCGCGGCGTTCGCAGCGTCGTTGTGTTCTCCTCCGGCTTCGCCGAACTCGGCGAGCAGGGCCGCGCGATGCAGGACCGATTGCAAACGGCGGCGCGCCGGACCGGCATGCGGCTGTTGGGACCGAATTGTCTCGGCGCGGTCAGTGTCGCCGAACGCGCCATCGCCACCTTCTCGATCGTGCTCGAGCACAGCATGCCGACGGCCGGCTCGCTCGGTATCGTCTCGCAAAGCGGCAATCTCGGCAGCTACACCATGCGCATGGCGAGTGATCGCGGCGCCGGCATCAGCCGCTTCATGACCACCGGCAACGAGTGCGACATCGACATTGCCGACGGCATCGCCTGGATGGCCCGTGATCCCGCCACCAAAGTCATTCTGTGCTGCTTCGAGGCTTGCCGCGATGCCGGCCGGCTCATCGCCGCGCTGACCGAGGCCCGCAATGCCGGAAAGCCGGTTATTGCTCTGAAGGTCGGCACGTCGGAGGCGGGGCAGGCTGCGGCGGCGTCGCACACCGGGGCCATGGCGGGATCGGACGCGGTGTTTGATGCGTTGCTGGCGCGTTGCGGTGCCGTTCGGGTACGCAGCATCGAGGAATTGATCGATCTCGGTCATGCCGCCTCCATCCTGTCACCGGATCGGTTGCCGAAGGGGCCGCGTCTTGCGGTCGTGACGGCATCGGGCGGCTTTGGCGTGTTGCTCGCCGATGCAGCGCAGGCTGTTGGGCTGTCGCTGCCGGAGCTGAGCGAAGCGACGCAGCGCGCGATCCTCGAGCTCGTGCCGTTTGCGTCGGCGCGCAATCCGGTCGACGCCACCGCCCAGATGTCCAGCCGACCCGATATGCTGCAGAAGATCCTGTCGGCGGTGGTGGCTGACGACCGTTCTGACGTAATCGTGCTGCCGCTTCCGTTCTCGCTGCACATGCCGCGCCTGCGCTCGGTCTATATGGAGGCCTTGCGCACCATCCGCGCGCAGTATCCCGATCGGCCCGTCATTCTGTGTGTCGAGGGCCCGCCGGATGCGCTCGCTGAATTACATGTCTTGGGCTATCCGACGATTGCGAGCTTTGACGGCTGCTGCGCCATCATTGCGGCGCTGGCGCGCTTGCAGGCGTTGGCGATCGCGCCAAGGGAATCAAGCCAGCCCGCCATTGCAAAGGCTTCGCTGCTCGCCGCCGATGCATTCCGCCATGAGCTCGGCGCCAAGCGCGCGCTGGCGGAGGCCGGTATCCCCGTGCTTGGCGAGCGGCTGGTGTCGGACGCCGATGCCGCGGTGCGTGCCGCGCGCGAAATCGGCTTTCCGGTGGTGCTGAAGATCGCTTCGCCCGATCTGCCGCACAAGACGGAAGTCGGTGGTGTCGCTGTCGGCCTTCGCTCCGATGAAGAGGTGCGGCAGGCCCATTCTCAGATGTTGGCGCGTGTTACCACGAAGGCGCCGCGCGCGGTGATCGATGGCGTCATCGTTGCCCCGATGGCGCACGGCCTGTCCGAGCTCATCCTTGGCAGCCGGATCGATCCGGTGTTCGGCCCGGTCGTGATGGTCGGCCTCGGCGGCATCTTCGCGCAGATCGTCCAGGACACCGCCGTGCAGATGGCGCCTGTGAACGAGACGCAGGCGATGGCGATGCTGAAATCGCTCAAGACGTTCGCGGTTCTCGATGGGGCGCGCGGACGGCGGCGCACCGATCTCAAGGCCGCGGCGAACGCGATCGTCGCGCTGTCGCGCTTTGCCGTCGCGCATGCGGACACGGTATCGGAAATCGATATCAATCCGCTGCTGTTGAAAGCGGAAGGCGAGGGCACCGTCGCGCTCGATGCACTGCTCGTGCCGCACGCTGGCCAAGCGGCGCATCACCACTGAGGCATCGATCAACAAGAGCCGCGAAGTCGGCTCAAATGACTGCAGGGAGGAACCCATGACGAAGCTCAATACCTGTCTTCTCAGCATCGCCGTGATGTTGGGAGCTCTGTTGATCCTTGCGACACCGCTGCGTGCGCAAGGCGTTTCCGGCGACGTGATCAAGATCGGCATCATGAACGACCAGAACGGTCCGTATGCCGACAATTGCGGGCCGGGTTCCGTGGCCGCAGCGAGACTCGCGGTCAGCGATTTCGGCGGCGCCGTCAATGGCAAGAAGATCGAGCTTGTCGTCGCTGACGACCAGAACAAGCCCGATATCGGCGTCGCGGTCGCGCTGCGCTGGCTCGACAATGAGGGCATCGACGCCATCGTCGGCTGCTCGGCCTCGTCGATCGCACTCGGCGTGCAGGACATCATGAAGGCGCGGAAGAAGCCTTACATGCTGGCAGGGACGGCCGGCTCGTTCTTCACCAACGACAAATGCTCGCCCATGACCACGCAGTGGATGGTGGACACGTATGCGCAGCCGAAGGCCACGGTGAAGGCCTTGCTGGCTCAGGGCGTCGATACCTGGTTCTTCCTGACCGTCGACTATGCCTTCGGCAAGGGTTGGCAGGCTGACGCCACGAACTTCATCAAGGCCGGCGGCGGCAAGGTCGTCGGCTCGGTGCTGCATCCGCTCAACTCATCGGACTTCTCCTCGTTCCTGCTGACGGCGCAGGCGAGCGGCGCGAAGGCGATTGCGCTCGCCAATTCGGGAGCCGACTTCGGCAACGCCATCAAGCAGGCGCAGGAATTCGGACTGTCGACGAAGCAACTGCTCGTGCCGCTGGGACTGATGATCAACCAGGCGCACGGCATCGGACTGCGCGACCTGCAGAATGTGCGCCTGACCACGCCGTTCTATTGGGACCTCAATCCCGAAACGCGCGCCTTTTCCAAGCGCTTTGGCGAGGCGTTCAACGGCCAGATCCTGAACGAAGCCAAGTCCGCCACCTACAGTGCCATCACGCATTATCTCAAGGCCGTAGCGGCAACAGGTACCGATGACGGGGACGCCGTCATGAAGCAGATGAAGAACACGCCGATCAACGATTTCGAGATGAAGGATGTCGGCATCCGCGCCGACGGGCAGGTTATGCGTCCGCTCTACGTTGCCCGCATCAAGACGCCGGCCGAGTCCAAATACACCTACGACTATTACGAGATCACGGGGACCATCCCCGCCGAGGAGGCCTGGCGGCCGGCCTCGGAGAGCGTGTGCGATCTGCTCAAGTCGCAATGAGCAGGTGATCATGGGGCGACCCGGCTGATATTCGGCCGGTGTCGGTCCCTGCAGGGTAAGCCAAAGCGGGACGTCGACGATGACAGTGATTGAAATAGCGCAGCCTAAAGCTGCCACGGCCGGTGAGTTGTCCGGCGAGGCGTATCGCGTCGCGATGCGTCGTTGGCTGCGGGCTAATCTGCCTGCGAGCTTTCGCAGCGACGACGCGGCATTCGCATCACCGACCTTGTCGCAATCGATTGCCTGGGAAGCGGCGATGTATCGCGCCGGGCTTGCCGGCATCACCTGGCCGAAGGCCTATGGCGGCCACGGCCGGACCTTGCGCGAGCACTTGATCGCGAACCAGGAGATCGGTGCGCTCGCGATGCCGGAGAGCGTCAATTCGATCGGAAAGGAACTCGCGGGTCCGATCATTCTCGCCGTCGGCACCGAGGAGCAGAAGCACCGCTTTCTCCCCGCCATCCTCGAGATGCGGGATGTCTGGTGTCAGGGCTTTTCCGAGCCGGAAGCGGGTTCGGACCTCGCGGGCTTGCGGACACGCGCCACGCGCGATGGCGACACATGGCGGATCAACGGTCAGAAGATCTGGACCAGCGGGGCCTACCGCGCCCAGCGCTGCCTGGTGCTGGCGCGAACCGGACCGCTGGAAGATCGACATCGCGGCCTTGCCATGTTTGCGGTGCGGCTCGATGCCAAGGGCGTGCGGGTGCGGCCGATCAAGTCGATCGACGGACGCGAGAGTTTTTGCGAGGTCTTCTTTGACGATGTCGAGGTCTTGCAGTCCGGCGCGCTCGGCGCACCCGATGAAGGCTGGAACGCTGCGATCCGCGTGCTCGAGATCGAGCGGGCGACCAACCGTATGTACCGGTCTTGGCGTTTCGAGAACGAGCTTCGCCATCTGATCTCGGCCTGCAAGAGCGATCCCGTGCTGGCGCAACTGGTCACTGAGCGCCACTACGAGGTCAAGCTCGGCGAAGTCGTCGTCGATATCGAGGTGCTGAAGGCGCATGTCGAGACTGCGGTGGACGCGCTCGCGAACGGCGACAAGATCGGTGCGCGCGGCAGCCTGGCGAAGCTGCATTGGAGCGAGGCGCACCAGCGCTTTGCCGCGCTCGCGCTCGAACTGCTCGCGCAGGCGTCGCTGCCCCAGCTCCCGGCCGTGCAACTGGCGCGCCGCCGCTTCGAGGCGATCTATCTGCAAGCGCGCGCCGAAACCATCTATGCCGGCACAACCGAAATTCAGCTCGGCATCATTGCCGACAGGATCCTGCAGCTTTCGAAAGGCAAATGATGACATTGAGCGGCGAAGGATTGCAGCCAAGCGAGTTCGCCGTCACCGCGTCACGCGCGGTTGCGGAGTGCGCGGCCTTGGGTTTGCGCGAGCAGGCAAGGCATTTGGCCAATGACGGCCTGCTCGGGGTGATCGCATCGCAGGACGTGGGCGGGCTGGATTTGCCGTTGGCCTTTGCGGTGCCCGTGGTCGCGGCCGCCGGCTCGGGCCTGCTCGGCTTTCCCCTCATGGAAGCTCTGCTGCTTGGTCGTGCGTTGCAGGGATCGCTGCCACGCGCGGCTGAAGGCGTCGTAACCGGCGAGATGCTAGCGACGATCGCCTGGCAGGGCAGCGTCAGTGCTGAGCGTGAAGGCGAATCGATTGTGCTCAACGGCTGGGTTGCGCGCGCGGCCTGGGCCGCCGAGGCCGATAGCCTGCTGGTGCGGGTCGGCACCGGCGCGGCGGCTCTGGTTCCGACGGATAGCGAAGGTGTCATCATCGAGGACGCCAGCGGCCTGGATTTGACAGTGCCGGAACACAGCGTCCGCTTGCAGGGCGTCACCATCCCGGCGGCCAGCGTTCTCCCCGAGGGCACTTGGAAACTCCTGTGCTCGGACGCCAACGTGCTGCGCGCGGCCGCAATTTTGGGGTCTGCCGAAGCATGCCTGACGCTCGCACATGAACATGCTTCGACGCGCCGCCAGTTTGGCCGTGCGCTGTCCTATAATCAGGCGATACGGCATGCCTTGGCCCGACAGAAACTCGGGCTCGAGGGCATCCGGCATGCCATCACGCGCAGCGTGAGCGACGTGGCTGGCCCGCTCCAGCGCGAGGCGGCGTTTCTCGCCGCGGGTGTCTATGGCAGCGCCATCAGCGAAGGCGCGCTGCAGATCCATGGCGGCATGGGCTTCACGTGGGACGTGCCGGTGCACCGGCACTTGCGCCGTGTCCGCGCCTTGCAGGCGCAGGGAGAAGCCAGCGCGACCTTGGCCGCGCTCGGTCGCCGTTACATCGACGCAATTGTGCCAGTCGCCGACGCTGCAGCGTCAGGATAAAGAAGGGAAGTCGCCATGACGGAATCGAAAGACAAAACCCTCGCAGGCCAGGTTGCACTCGTCACCGGCGCCGGCAACGGAATCGGACGGGCCACCGCCATGCTTTTGGCGTCGCGCGGCGCCATCGTCGGCATCAATGATCTGAAGCCCGAGTTCGTCGATGCAACCGTGGCCGCGATCAAGGCGGCCGGCGGCAACGCTGCTGCGGTCACGCAGGACGTCTCGAGCCGCGATGGAATGCGCGCGGCGGTTCTCGGCTATGCGGAGCGGCAGGGGCGTCTAGATATCCTCGTCAACAATGCCGCCTGGGTCCGCTACCAGTCGGTGCTCGACATTGCACCTGAGACCGTGGATCGCATGCTCAATATCGGCTTCAAGGCGATCATCTGGGGCATTCAGGCGGCTGCCGAGGCCATGGATGCGGAGCGCGGCGGCGCGATCATCAATGTCGCGTCGGTCGCCGGATTGATTTCGGCGAAGAACAGCATCGTCTATAGCGGCATCAAGGCCGGCGTGATGGGCATTACGCGTGCGGCAGCGGCGGAGCTTGGCGAACGCAACATCAGGGTGAATGCCGTGGCGCCCTCGGCGATTCCGACCGAAGGCACGATGCGAAACCGCAATGCCGAACTCGACGCGCGCCGGATCGCACGCACGCCGTTGGGGCGGCTTGGCACGGTGGACGATATCGCCAGGGCGATCGCCTTCCTCGCCGGCGACGATAGCGGATTCATATCGGCGCAGGTGCTGACGGTCGACGGCGGGATTGCCGTCACCAACATCGCCTAGCGCCAAGCGACGCAGGTGCATCGCGGGGACTGGCTGTGACGCGAGCGGAACGGGAAGTCGGACTGAGCGGACGTGTCGTCCTGATCACGGGGGCGGCAGCCGGAATCGGTTGGGCCGCAGCGCGGCGCTTTGCTGCTCAGGGCGCGCGGGTGCTGATCGCCGACATCGAAGCCGACAAGGCCGCAATCCGCGCCGGTGAGCTTGGGGCAGCGCATGGATTCTTCGGCGTGGACATGGCGCAGCCGGAGCAGGTCGCCGAGATGGTGCGCTATTGCGTCGGTCGGCTCGGTGGCCTCGATGTGCTCGTCAACAATGCAGGCCGTACCGACACGGATGGGGTTGGTCTGGTGGACCAGCCGGTGTCCGTCTTTGAAAACCTCGTAGCGGTCAATTTGCGCGGCAGCCTTGTCGCCGCGGAGCAGGCAGCAGCGGTGATGCGGCGCTCCGGCGGAGGCGCCATTGTCAACATCGCGTCCGGGGCGGCGTTGCGGCCGGTGCCGTTTCGAAACGGCTACAGCGCCTCCAAGGCGGGCGTGCTCGCGATGACGCGGCATCATGCCTGCGCTTGGGCGCGCGATGGAATAAGGGTCAACGCGGTTGCGCCGGGCTATACCCGCACCGAACTCGTCGAAGCGCTGATCGCGCGCGGCCGCATCGACCCGGTCGCTGTGGCCCGAAGAATTCCGCTTGGTCGCATGGCGGCGCCCGAGGAAATTGCCGCGACAATCGCATTTCTGGCCTCGCCGCGCGTATCGCCCATCACGGGCTCCACCCTTCTTGTTGATGGTGGATCGCACGTCGCCGGTCATGGCGTTATGCGAGAAGCCAACGGCAACGAGGCGCCGTCTGGACGGCCGACCTACGTTGTCGTCGGTGCCTGCAGTTCGCTCGGCCAGGCGATGACCCGAAGGTTCTCCGATGAAGATGCGACGGTCGTGGTGCTCGATCCCGACGGCCAGCAATTGGCGGCGTTTGCCGCAGCAGGACCCGAATGCCACGCGCTCCCCGTCGACATTTCGGACGAGCCCGCCATGGCGGAGGCGATCGCCAGCATTGCGCGCCGGTTCGGGCGCGTCGATGGAGTGGTGAATGCGGTTGGCGCGGATGCCGTAGCCGCTGCCGGTGGCGCACTCGCCGTCCATCTGACGGGAGCACTCCGCGTCGCGAAGGCGGTTGGACCCGTCCTGCAGCGACAGGGCTTTGGCACGCTGCTCAACCTGACATCGGTCGGCGGGGAGGTCGCATTCGGCGAAGACGCTGAGGTCGCAGCCAGCGCCGCGGCGGTCGCGATGCTCACGCGCACACTGGCGTGTGAATGGAGCGGGCGCGGCATTCGCGTCAATGCAATCGCCGCGGGACCGATCGAGGGAACGGCGGCGAGCGCCATTGGCCGGATGCCGCTGGGGCGCGCAGTATCCGTGCAGGATATTGCCGAGACGGCGGCGTTTCTGCTCAGCCCGGACGCCGCCTATGTCACCGGCAGCGTCATCGCAGTCGACGGTGGGCTCAGCGTCTATGCGGGCCCCGATCGTGCCGTTGCAGGAGACCTCTCATGACTCTTACCTCCGAAGAGCAGGCCCTGAAGGAAGAATTCATGCGCGCCCGCGGTTACTGGCGGCCGTGGACGGAGGGCTTGCTGCGGCTCGATCCGGGCTTTCTTGCAACCTATGCCCGCTATGGCGGCTATCCCGCCGAAACCGGTCCGCTGTCGCGCAAGATGTGCGAACTGATCTATGTCGCGCTGGACGGATCGGCGACGCATCTGTTTCGTTCGGGACTTGCCTTGCACATGCAGCTGGCGCTCGACCAAGGTGCAAGCGCGCAGGAGATCGTCGACGTGTTGCGGCTCGCCACGGCGCAGGGGTTGGAGGGCTGTTACGTCGGTGTCGGTATTCTCGCTGAAGAGCTGGCCATGGCGGGGCTCGATTCGGACCAAGCGGTGATCTCGAACGAGCAGCAAGCGCTTCGTGACGCCTATGTCGCCCAATTCGGCGACTGGCCGGACTTCTGTGACCTGTGGCTGCGTGCCGATCCCGGCTATTTCGCCGCGATACTCGATTTGTTGGCGGTGGGGCGTCAGGCCGGCGGTCTCGACGAACGATCGGGCTGCCTGATCACGCTCGCCTTGAACGGATGCTTCACGGCGCTCAATCCGCACGGGCTTCGCTTGCAGATCAGACGAGCGCTGCGGCTTGGGATCGATCGGCGCGAAATTCTCCAGGTTCTTCAGATGACGGCCCATCTGGGCGTACATGCCTGCGCCATGGGCGTGCCGCTCCTGATGGATGCGATTGGTCAGACGGCGAGCAAGTCGCCGGCTGTCGGCGCGTACAAAACAACAGTGGGAGGATGAAGATGACCGGGCCGATCATCCGCGACCAGCGCGCCTTCGCTTCGGGTGCATTGTTTCTCGCCTTTGCTGTTTTCTTCTTTGTGACCGCGCTGAACTATCCGGCGGGCACCGCGGCGCGGATGGGGCCGGGCTATTTCCCCCGGCTACTTGCGATCGTGCTCGCGGCCATCGGGCTGGTCGTGATGATGGGAGCCGTGAGGCGGACCGCCGAACGGCAGGCCTTGCTGAAATGGGACATGAAAGGCCTCGCCTGGGTCACGGGTTCGGTTGCCCTGTTTGCACTCCTGTTGTTTCCACTCGGCCTCGTGGGCGCGCTTTTCGTCCTGATCCTGGTGTCGAGCAGGGCCAGTTCCGAGTTCACCTGGAAGGGCGCGCTGGCGAACGCGGCCCTCCTGATTGCGCTGTGCCTCGCGGTGTTCGTCTATGGCCTCGGGCTGCAACTGCCGGTGTGGCCGGCGCTGTTCAATTGAAGGCGGAGCCTGATGGATCTCTTTCATAATCTGGCGCTCGGCTTCTCCACCGCGGCCCAGCCGGCCAATCTGCTCTACGCCTTCTTTGGATGTCTGCTGGGCACGCTGATCGGGGTGCTACCGGGCCTTGGTCCGCTCGCCACCATCGCGATGCTGCTGCCCATCACTTATTCGCTGCCGCCGGACGCGGCGCTGATCATGCTGGCGGGGATCTATTACGGTGCGCAATATGGCGGCTCGACCACGGCCATCGTGGTCAATCTGCCCGGGGAGTCGTCGTCTGTCGTCACCACCATCGACGGGTATCAGATGGCAAAGCAGGGCAGGGCCGGCGTCGCGCTCTCGACGGCTGCCATCGGTTCGTTTTTCGCGGGCTGCGTGGCGACGCTGGCGCTTGCCGCGCTGGCTGGGCCGCTTACGGCGGCGGCCCTGTTGTTTGGTCCCAAGGAATTCTTCGCCCTGATGATCCTCGGCCTGATCCTGGCGTCGGTGCTCTCGAGCGGTCCCTTCATCGAAGGCATCGGGATGGTCGTGCTCGGCATGCTTTTGAGCCTTGTTGGCACCGACCTTAGCTCGGGAACGCAGCGCTTTGCCTTCGGCATTCCGCAGCTGTTCGACGGGCTGGATTTCGTGCCGCTGGCGATGGGCATCTTCGGCTTTGCCGAGATCGTGAAGAACCTCGAGCAGGACGACAAGCTGTCGCTGGTGACGCAGAAGATCACCAATCTGTTTCCGACGCGGGAGGATTTCCGGCGCATGATTCCGGCCATTCTGCGTGGCACCGCGCTCGGCACGCTGCTCGGCGTGCTGCCGGGGGGCGGCGCGGTGCTGTCGTCGTTCGCCTCCTACACGCTGGAGAAGAAGCTGTCGAAGTACCCCGAGCAGTTCGGCAAGGGCGCGATCGAAGGCGTCGCCGGTCCGGAATCGGCCAACAATGCGGGAGCCCAGACCTCCTTCATTCCGCTGTTGACACTCGGCGTGCCCTCGAACGTCGTGATGGCGCTGATGGTCGGCGCCATGAACATTCACAACATCCAGCCCGGTCCGCAAGTCATGACCAAGAACCCGACCTTGTTCTGGGGCCTGATCGCCTCGATGTGGGTCGGCAATCTGATGCTGTTGATCCTCAATCTTCCTTTGGTCGGATTGTGGGTGAAGCTGCTCACCATTCCCTATCGTTACCTGTTTCCGGCGATCATGGTGTTCTGCTCGATCGGCGTCTACTCGATCAACAGCGGGACCTTCGAGGTCTATGAGGCCGCCGTGTTCTGCGTCTTCGGCTATCTGCTGATCAAGCTGCAGCTGCCGGCGGCACCACTGTTGCTGGGATTGGTGCTCGGGCCCGCCATTGAGGAGAATTTCCGCCGTGCGATGGTGCTCTCGCGCGGCGATGCGACCGTGTTCTTGACATCGCCATTGTCGGCCGCGCTGCTGGCCGCAGCCGCGATCGCGGTCATCCTGATCATGCTGCCCACGATCCGCACGCGGCGGGAGGAGGCGTTACAGGAGTGAAGGCGTCGCGCGTCGGCTGGGCCGACACAAGATCAAGCGCTGGTATCGGCCGACCGACCGGACACGTCGTTTGCTTTGACCGATCTGGCGGCCTGTTGCAGAACGCTCAGGTAGTGATTGGCGTTCCGCTTGATCCGCTCGGTAACGCCGCCGAGCCCCAAGGCAACGGGTTGATTCTGAATCGTGACCGGCAGCAGCACGCAGATCGTGGCTCCGCCCAGGCAATCGCTCGGTAGAGATCGGGCAGTGCTGCGGTGAGCTGTGATCCGCACGCAAACATCTCTCCGAGGCGGCCGTTGACGACCGAGGACGCAATGGCCGGGGGACTGATGACGAGTACGCTTGGCGCCGTGTAGCCCACAATTGATTGGAATGACTTAACGGTGGATACCAAGCGTCTCATGCCCGCGGCGATATCGTGGGCGTCGCGTTCGAAGCGCGTCTTGGCATCGTTGGTGCCAAGCATGAGGATAACCAGATCCAAGGGCTGATGAGAAGCTAGCGCTGTTGGAAGATGCTGCAGGCCGCTATAGGTCACGCCGCCTTGGACGGGTTCTCCAAGATCCTCCAAATCGGTCGTGCGGCCGGGCAGGCCTTCCTCCATTACTTCTGCGGAAATGAGACAAGATTGCATCACCCGTGGCCAGCGATCTTCAGGTGCCAGGCGCAAGCTTGGCGGGACAGCAACCGACCCTGTGCCGAAGGTGTTCGAGTCACCAAATGCCATAATTCGAAAAAGACGACAATCCGGTGGATATGCGTCTGGCGTCTTTTCCATATAGCCCTTCCCATTGCTTGCAATGACGCCGGTAGCTCATGTTTGACAGCGACGTCACGGTGGTCGGTTTACAAGGCGCTGAGCGGTAGGAATGTGCCGTTCGGGCGCGCGTCGTCGCGTCCCAATCGGGGACGCGACGCACTGCGGCGTATCAGGCCTTGGCGAGAGCTTCGGCGTAACGGGTCTTGATTTCCGTAACCACGCTTTCCGGAGTGCCGCTGCGCAGGATCATGCGCTGGAAGGCCTCTCCGGCAATCTGGTTGAAAGTTGATTGAATCACGGAGTAGGTGACGACACGTCCGCGCTGCTGCACGAGTTGCTTCCAGCCCTGCTGATCGGCAGCCTCGGGCGACACGAAGTAGGCATCATCGTAGGCGCTTGCCCGGGCAACGACTTCACCGCCGCGCGCGGCAATCATTTGCGCGGCCGGGCTGGTCATGTATTTGACGAATTCCCAGGCGGCGTCCTTGCGCGGCGAATTTGCATTGATGCTGAGCTGGAAACCGTAAACGGCGTGCTTGTCGGCCGGGCTCATCGACGGCGCTGCCGCCCATGCCAGATCGTTGTCGGCAACCTGGCGCTCCAGGCCCTTGTAGCGATAGAGGCCGAACGAGGCCGATGCTACGGTGCCGGCGCGCAACCCGTCCTGCAATTCGTTGTAGCCGAACTGTAGCGTGACGGGCGTTGACGCCTTGTACTTGCCGAAAAGGTCGCGAACCGCCGTGGCGGCAAGCAATAGACGTTCATCTGAGAAGCCGATGTTGCGGCCGTCGGGCGCAAAAAATGGATCTGTATTGCCGGCGACGATCGAACTCAATATGAATTCGACGAAGGCCTGGGCACCTCCGATGCCCCCGGTGAGGCCGATCGGGATGGCGTAGCCAATGGTGTTGTTCTTGGTGAGCCGGGCGCCGAGAGCACCGACCTCGTCATAGGTACGCGGCGGTGTCGTCACCTGAGCATCGGCGAAGCGGCTCTTGCGATAGATCAGGATCGGAATCCGGTAATCCTGCTGCAGTCCTAACAGTCTGCCGTTGACCTTGGTCTGCTCTAGTGGAATCAGCCAGTCGTTGGCATCGATCTTGTCGCGGACGACGAGCTCATCGAGCGGCAGGATGGAACCAGTCGCGGCAAACTCTGCCAGCTGGAAGTTCGAGACGCGGATGACGTCGGGTGAACCCGATTTGGTGCGCGCGGCGCGAATGCCATTGGCGCCGGCCGGATCCACGACGACTTTGATCTTAATGCTCGGGTTTGCCTTCTCAAAAGCTTCGATCATACGACTCTGCGCGGCCGAGCGCGGATCGTTCGCATTGGCGGGATCGAGGAAGCTATTGTAGCTGACTTCGGTGGCGGATTGCGCAGATGATTGCCGAAGCCCAAGCGTCGTTGCGGCCCCTGCGGTGGCAAGGCCGGCGACGACCGAACGGCGAGACAGCTTCAAATGTTTTTTGTCAGACATGTTCTCCTCCCAATTGCACTAATTGTGAAACTAACCTTTGATAGCGCCGGCTGTCAGACCGGCGATGAACCAGCGCTGCGCGACGATAAAGAGTGCAACCATTGGGATCGACGAGATGATTGCGAACGCCATGACATACGACCAGGTGACGCCAATGCTGTCGAAGACCTGGTTCACCAGCGCAACCTGAAGTGTACGGCGGGCGACGTCGGGCGCGAAAGCAGCAACCGTGATGTAGTCATTCCATGTTGTGATGATGCCGAGCACTGCGGTCGCCGCGATGCCTGGCTTGATCAGCGGCAATATGACCTGCGCAAAAGTCTGCCAGCGCGTGGCGCCGTCGACCTCGGTAGCTTCGTCGAGCTCGATCGGCACCGCGTCCACAAAGTTCTGCATGAACCAGATCGTCTGGGGCACAAGTCGCGCGGCCTGGAGAACGATGATTGCGATAGGATTGTTTAGAAGCCCGATTGCGTCGAGGACGAAATATGTCGGTATCAGCAGCGCGACGCCGGGAATCATCGACGTTGCCAATATGAGAAGCATGACCGCGCGCTTGGCCGGGAACGTCAGCCTTGATGCGGCATAGCCGGCTGGCACTGAAACGGCCAGCGTCAGCGCGATCGACGCGATTGCGTAGAAGACGGAGTTGAAAAGCTCGATCACAAAATTCTGCTGCCGGAAGACGGCCACATAGCTGGCAAGCGTCGCAGGTGACGGCAGCAAGGAGGGAGGGAATGTGATGACGTTCGCTTCGGTCTTGAGCGACGTCACCAGCGCCCATGCCATGGGACCGACAACGGCCGCGACCAGAACGCCGATCGTCAAGGGCGAGAGCAGGCGTTCGGCCGGTGTTTTGCGCATAGTGAACCTATCCTGAAACGCGGCCTGTCAGCCGCGTATAGACGAGGCCGAGCAGTAGATTGACGATGAGGACGATGATCGAGATCACCGCCGATGGAGAGACGTCGACCGACCTGAAGGCGGTGACGAAAACCTCGAAGCTCCACGTGCCCGTCGCGCCGAGCGGCCCGCCCCCCGTCAGAACGAGAATGAGCGTGACGAGCGTGAGATACAGGATGCTCAGGGCCAGCGCGGTGCTGCCGAGCGTAGCATTGACATGAGGCCAGACCACGTGACGCAGGCGCGACCAAAATCCACCGCCGTCGATATCGAGGGCCTCATAGAGTTCGCCCGGAATGCTTTGCAGGGCGGCGCTCATCATCACCATGACGTAAGGAAACGACCACCAAGCCGTCACCACGATCAGCAACAATAGTGCGATGCCTGGATCGCCAAGCATCAAGCCGGGCGTCAGTCCAACGGATTTCATCGCGTAGCTAATCGGGCCGTAAGATGGATTCAGCAGCCATAGCCAAAAGCAGCCGACGACCGCCATGGATAGCGTCCAAGGCAGCAGCAGCACTGCCCGAAAAGACGAGGCGCCGCGCTTCATCGTTTGCAACGCAAGGGCGCAGAGCAGCCCGACCGGCAACACGATGGCGAGCGACCCCGTCACATAGACGAGGGAGTTGAAGGTGAGATCCCAAAATGCGCTGGAGGTCAGCACGGCAGTGTAGTTGCCCAGGCCAGCCCAGCCGGTGACGTCGTAGAAACGCGTGCGGCTGAGACTGAGCCACAACACCAAGGCTGTCGGATAGAGAGTTACAGCCAGTAGCAGGACCAGCGCAGGACCGAACCAAATGATCGGCGTGGCCCAATCACGGCCGATCGACCTTGTATCAGCCTTGGTCGATGGTCCCATGTTTCCTCCTATTTGTTGGAACGATGTTCCATTTCCTTTCCGATCGTCGTGTCAACAGAGCCGAGTTCCGCGGACATCAGAAGGTTTTGGCCCCAAAAACCGGCGCTTGACAACGAGATGGCATTTTGCGAATAGAACGCTGTTCTATAGGATATGAGAATGGCTCTGGGTGACTTCGTCGATCGGGTGATGGACATCATCGAGCTCCTTGCGGACGAGCCGAATGGTTTGCCGCTGAGCGAGATCGCGCGTGGCCTCGATATGCCAAAAAGTGCTGCGCATCGGCTGCTTTCGTCCTTGGTCAATCGCCGCTTTGCGGTGCAGGACGATGCCAGTCAGCGCTATCGGCTGACCGTCAAGCTTGCTGCAGTTGGTTTTCGCGTGCTTTCGGGGGCCGGCACCTCTGACATCTGCCAACCGTCATTGGACAGGCTGGCCATTCGGACGGGCGAGCTCGTCCGTCTCGCGCTCGCCGAAGGCGATACGCTGTACTGGATTGCCAAATCGCAAGGCGCCCTGTCCGGCCTGAGATATGACGCCGATCTCGGACAGGCTGTCGTGTTGCATGCCACCGCGACCGGCAAGGCGTGGCTGTCCACGATGAACGATGAAGCCGCAGCCAGCCTCGTCAAGAGGCGTGGATATGTGGTCCCAGTACGTTTCGGCAAACCCTTTGTTCGCGATGAGGCGACCCTGATCAATGAGCTCGCCGCAACCCGCGCCCGTGGTTATGGCATGGCGATAGAAGAAGGCGAGCCCGGTACTTGCGCCATGGCGCAGGCAATTCTCGGCCGTGATGGGATTGCGGTTGGCACCGTCAGCATCGCCGGTCCAGCCTCGCGCTTCACGCCGGAGCGCATGAAAGATGTGGCGCCGGATCTCGCAGCGACGGTCAGCGAGATCGCAGACCTTTGGCCAGCGCGTCGCGTGATGGATTTTGTTTCCAGCCGTGCGCTCAAGAGGACCTCGAATGCCTGAATCGCGCGCCATTCAGATCGATCCGAGCATCAACGGTCGAATCGCCGTTGTCACGGGAGGCGCCAAAGGTATCGGCGAGGGCATTTCGCGGGTGCTTTCTGCGGCCGGCGCGCATGTTGTAGTCGCCGACCGCGACGAGGAGGCCGCCGATAACCTCGCCGCGAGCCTTCGCTCCACCGGAGCCGACGCGACCGCCATCTCATGCGATGTCGGCGATACCGCGGCGGTAACGGCCGCGGTCAGGAAGATCGGAAGCGAGCTTGGTGCGATCGATCTATTGGTGAACAACGCCGGCATCGGCGATTTCGTGTCGTTTCCGCAAATCTCCCGTGAGCGCTGGGATCGCATGCTCAATGTCCACCTCACAGGTGCATACAACTGCTGCCATGCCGTGATGCCGGACATGCTGAAACGCCGCTTTGGCCGCGTCGTTAATGTTTCCTCGGTCGCTGGAAAGCGAGGCGATTTCATCGGAAACGCGCATTACACCGCGGCAAAAGCCGGCTTGATCGGGCTGACAAAGTCCCTTGCGGCCTGGGCTGCTCCTTGCGATGTGCGTGTCAATGCCATTGCGCCCGGGATCGTCGACACGGAGCTGACGCGAGAGATGAGTCAGTCGCATCAAACGACGACCATTTCGCGAATTCCGCTGGGTCGCTTTGCTCGACCGGATGAGATTGCTTCGGTTGTTTTGTTTCTGTTGTCCGATGCATCGAGCTACGTCATCGGCGAAACCATCAACGTCAATGGCGGCTCCTATCTCGATTAGCCAGAAGGATAATCGATAGTGCGTGTACTTGTGACAGGAGTGAGCGAGGGTATCGGCGGCGCCATCTGCCGCCAGATCGCCGGCGTGCCGGATTCCGCAATTGCGATGTGCGTACGTCGGAAGCGCGCGGAAGTTGACCCGCTTGCCGCCGAACTCCAGAGTCGCGGATGCAAGATACTTGTGATGGAGGGCGACCTGCGAGATGTGTCGGTGCCTGAGCGCTTCGTGGAGACGGCCGCTGCGCAGTTCAAGGGACTCGATGCAATTGTATCGAATGCAGGTGCGGTTGATCCGACTTCCCTTGAATCGATGTCGCTTCAGGTTTGGGATGAGATGTTTGCGCTGACATGCCGCGCAAGCTGGCTACTGGCCAAAGCCGGATTCTCGCATTTGAAGGCTAGCCGAGGCGCCTTTGTCCGCATCTCGTCGCAATCCGGCGTGTATCCGCACCGGCAAACCGGAGCGTATAGCGCCGCCAAGGCGGCGCTCATCATGCTGTGCAAGCAAATGGCGCTCGAGTGGGGCGAGCATGGGATCCGGGTCAACAGCGTTTCGCCCGGCATGATCATGACGCCGATGACCCAAGCCATGTACCTCGACGATTCTGTGGCCCGGCAGCGCGAAGCCATCGTGCCGTTGCGGCGGATCGGCACGCCCGAAGACGTGGCGCGGACGGTCTCGTTTCTGATCGATCGAACAAATTACTATATCACGGGCGAAAACATCATGGTCGACGGCGGTCTCACGCTTTCGGTGCTCGACCGGATCCCGGGCGTCGCGCCCCGCAAGGCGGATGCGTTGCCGATGGAGGCCGCCGGTGGTTGATCGCGCAACCGAGACGGCCGTGCGCATCGGTGTCGTAGGAGCGGGCGCGATCGGCCGCCGCCACGTGCAGTACTGCATCGAAGAGCCCGCAACGGTTCTCATTGGCATTGCTGATTCGGCAAAAGAGGCCGCGGCCCTCGCCCACGAGTCTGGCGTAGCTCACTATCGGTCTCTGGAAAACATGCTGGATGCTCAGCGCGTCGACGGGATTATCGTCGCGGTTCCGACGCCGCTGCATTGCAAGGTGGCGCTGACTGCAATTCGACGTGGAATCGCCGTGTTGATCGAGAAGCCGATTGCCGAGCTCCCGGCCGAAGTGACGGAGTTGATTGCAACAGCCAATTCAACAGGCGCAAAGATTTTGGTTGGCATCATCGGCGACATAACCCGGTCGTTCAGCAAGCGCGCGAGATTATGAGAAGCGAACTTGGCCGGTTACTGGCGGTGAACGTGTTGTGGGCTGTCTTGAAGCCCCGAAGCTATTTTGAGCCGCGGTGGCGGCGGACTGCTGGTGCTGGGCCCGTCCTGACCAATCTTGTTCATGACGTTGATCTGCTGCGTTTCATGTGCGGGGAGATCGTGAACGTTATGGCGGCTGCCAGTCGGTCAGCGCGTGGGCACGAAGTCGAGGACACCGTTGCGGTCCTGCTGCACTTTGAAAGCGGAGCGCTCGGCACGATCACTGGTTGTGACGCCAGCCCATCGCCCTGGTCCTGGGATGCGAATAGCGGCGAGAACCCTGCGATCCCGGTGAGCCGGGAAAACTCTTACCACTTTCTTGGCAGTGATGGTTCGCTCGAGTTTCCAGACCTGCATCTATGGCGATATCGCGTCGACGGAGAGGCTGGTTGGACGCAGCCGATCAGTCGGGAAGGGCGCGTAGTGATGCCCCAGGATGCCTATCGTTGCCAATTGCGACATTTCTGCCGGGACATCGACGGATATGAAGAGCCACTGGTCGACGCAGAGGATGCACGTCGCAGTCTGCAGGTAACCGCTGCAATCCTGAAGTCGGCCGCAACAGGCCAGCCGATCAATCCCTCCGAAATTCGAGAGGCAGCATAATGAGGATTGCGATCGTCGAATCGACGCATTGGCACGTGCCGCTGTATCTAGATGCACTCGAGGCCCCGGGCTTGCGCGTGGTCGGCGTCACGGACAGCGCCCAAAAAACCGGCGCAGCTTTGGCGAAGCGACTCGGCTGCGAGGCTTATCGCGATCTGGACGGCCTTCTGGATGCGCAGACGGTCGATTTTGCATTCGTGTTTGGTCGCCATATCGATATGCCGAAACTGGCAGGAAAACTGATTGCGCGCGGCATCGCGTTTGCGATCGAGAAGCCCTGTGGTGTCCGAGCGATCGACGTCGATCGTCTTGTAGCTAGCGCGGAAGCAAAAAAGCTCTATGTCGCCGTACCCCTGATCTTCCGCCTGAGCGATACCCTGGACATCGTCGGACACACGAATACCCGCCCGGATTTCGCCAGCTTCCGCTTCATGGCTGGCCCACCTTCGCGCTACGAAGCCGCGGGAACACCGTGGATGCTGCGGCGGGAACTGGCCGGCGGCGGCCCGCTGATCAACCTTGGGGTTCATTTCATCGATTTGTTTTCTGTTCTCGCGCAGGACGATATCGAGTCGGTTTCCGCGGTGTCATCGTCGGAAATCAACGGCCATTCCATCGAAGACGTCATCAGCGTGCGAATGGTGACGAAGCAGAACCGCATCTGCACCATCGAATGCGGCTACATCTTCCCGAGCGACAAGACAATTCAGCGGGAGTTTGCCTTCTCGATCAGGTCGCCGGATGCCTATTACACATCCGCCGATGATCAAATCCTTGTCCGATCGAAGTCGGTCGATGGACCGATTGAAACGCGAAGACTTCCTGCACGTCTCGAGACCGATGTCTATTATCCGGCTTTTGTTCGCCGCGTTCTCGAGGAAGTCCGAGCGGGATCGGCGCCTGTCGCCGGGCTCCGCGATGTGTCGCGTGCTCTTAGGGTCGTTGAGGCAGCCTACTTGTCAGCATCACGCCAGGGCATGCCCGTACAATTGAGTACTCTGCCATGAAAGAGTTGGCTGAAGCGCTCGTTACGGCACGACGTTGCGGGCAATGGCTGACTGCCGGGTTTGCGGAAGTGCCGAGCCCCGAGCAGGGCTATGCCGTTCAGGATCTCGTCCAGGCTCTGCTCTGCAGACCGATTGCCGGATGGAAGGTCGCCCGGACACCCGAGGGCGAGGTGATCTCCGCCCCAATCCTTGACGATGGCGTGTTCCGATCGGGGGCCAATGTGCCGCTGGAAGTCCGGATGTCACACGGCTTTGAGTGCGAATTGGCGTTCAGAGTGAAGCATCGGCTGCCCGTCGTTTCTCGAACGGAATACGCTATCGACGATGTCCTGCCGGCAATCGGTGAGGCCATGGCGGCATTCGAACTGCTGTCGTGCAGGACCGAGCAGGGATTTCAGTCCCCGCGCCCGTTGCTTGTTGCCGACAATCTCGGAAATGGCGGCGTCGTTCTCGGAACGTCACGCGACGATTGGCACGGCCTCGAACTTGGGAACATCGGGGTTTCTCTTAGCATCGGCAGTGAATCAATTCTCGAAACGCGCGGCGGAAATCCGATTGGAAATCCGCTGCAAGCAATTGTCCTCCTCGCTAACCATCTCGCGCGGCGTGGGCGCTCTTGGGAGCCGGGTCAGATTGTTATGACCGGCGCCTTCGCCGGTGTTCATCACGCCAACGCCGGACAACGCGTCGAAGCCCGCTTTGAAGGCTTCGCGCCCGTCGCAATGTTTGCCGTAGCAGTTCAACACGTAAACCAGGAATGATGCACATGCTGGCCGGTGAGGGAGCGATCGCGATCTGGAATGGAATCTCGGATGAGGGCCGCGCGGATTTCTACGCGTGGCATCTGTCCGAGCACATGCCCGAGAGGGTGGGCATACCCGGCTTCCTGCGGGGACGGCGTTATCGCGCCGCCGACGAGAAGACGCATCCCGAATTCTTCACGTTGTACGAAACGCAAACCTTCGAAGTCACGCAAAGTGTGGACTATTTCAATCGGCTGAACGCGCCGACGTCATGGACGAAGCGCGCCACTGCTCATTTCAAGACAACATCCCGCTCGCTGGCACGTGTGATCGCGAGCTTCGGAGTCGGCTCGGGCGGCGTGCTTCTCACCTTGCGGTTCGACGTTCCTGTTGAGGAAGGCGAGCGAGAGACACTGGCATCAATCGTGATGAAGATCGCGGCGCTTCCAGAGGTTACGGGTGCGCACCTTCTCAAGGGGGATGACGAAGCCTCCGGCACCAAGACTGCCGAGAGCAAGGATCGCAAGGATATCGAGCAACCCGCCCGCTGGGTCATGCTCGTCGAAGCGTGTTCGGTCGAAGCGTTGGCGGGCGCACGTGCCTCGCTGAACGATCATCCCACCCTGCGCGCAGCAAGCGCTGGTCTTTATCTTCATGAATATACCCGGCTGAAGACGGCCTGGGCGGCCGGCTGACGGCTTCTTCGAAGGACGAATAATGAAACTGTTGCGTTATGGTCCGCCGGGCGGCGAAAAGCCCGGCCTGCTGGACGATGCTGGATGTATCCGCGATCTTTCCGGCATCGTTGCGGATCTGTCGGGTGAGCATCTTTCGCGTGAAGGTTTGTCGCGAATCTCAAGCCTGCAGGTGTCGCAACTCGATATCGTTCCGGGGGCGCCGCGCATCGGCCCGCCGGTGGGGCGCGTTGGTCATTTCATCGCTGTCGGCCTGAATTACATTGACCATGCGCATGAGACGAATTCGCCGATTCCGGGCGAGCCAATCCTGTTCAACAAGGCGGTCTCTTCTATCAGCGGGCCGGATGACGGCTTCATGCTGCCAAAGGGCTCGGCGAAGACCGATTGGGAAGTTGAGCTTGCGATCGTGATCGGCGAGGGCGGTTACGAGATTCCCGAGGATCAAGCCTTTAATCATGTTGCCGGTTATTGCGTCTGCCACGACGTTTCGGAGCGTGCCCACCAGGTCGAGCGCGGTGGGCAATGGATGAAGGGCAAGTCTGCGCCCGGCTTCGGCCCTTTGGGACCGTGGCTCGTGACCAAGGAAGAAATCGCGGACGTTCAGAATCTTGACCTATTCCTCGACGTTAACGGCGTGCGCCGGCAAACCGGGAACACCAGGACCATGATATTCGGCGTAAAGATGCTGGTCTCCTACATTTCCTGCTTCATGGCGCTAGAAGCGGGCGATGTCATTACGACGGGCACGCCGCCCGGTGTCGGGCTCGGCATGAAACCACCGATGTTTCTGAAGGCTGGAGACGTCGTTACGCTTGGCGTGTCCGGTCTCGGCAAGCAGACGCAGCGTGTCGCTGCACGGGCGTCGTAACTGCTGTTTGACGCGAAAGAGCGCGGAAAAGGGAGAACTCCATGGCGTCGGTTGAAATCAAGGACATCGCGAAGGCGTTCGGTACCGTGAAGGTTATTCATGGCGTCGATATCGACATCAAGGACGGTGAATTTGTGATTCTCGTTGGCCCGTCAGGTTGTGGCAAGTCGACGCTGTTGCGCATGATCGCAGGGCTGGAGGGCATCACCACCGGTCAAATCCGTATTGGGAACAAGATTGTCAACGACATGCCGCCAAAAGAGCGCGACATTGCGATGGTTCTCCAGAATTACGCGCTTTATCCGCATATGACGGTCGAGGAGAACATGGGGTTCTCGTTAAAGCTTCGCCGCGCCTCGAAAAGCGAGATCCATGCGCGTGTCCAACCGGCGGCCGAAATCCTCGGTCTGACAAAACTGCTTGATCGGTACCCGCGTCAGCTTTCCGGTGGTCAGCGGCAACGCGTCGCCATGGGCCGCGCGATTGTGCGCGATCCGCAGGTGTTCTTGTTTGATGAGCCATTGTCAAATCTCGACGCTAAATTGCGTGTGCAAATGCGCACAGAGATAAAGGAGCTGCATCAGCGGCTCAAGACTACCACCGTCTACGTCACACATGACCAGATCGAGGCTATGACCATGGCTGACAAGATCGTCGTGATGCATGATGGCGTGGTCGAGCAAATGGGCGCGCCGCTTGAACTATACGACAGGCCGCAGAACCTGTTCGTCGCGGGCTTTATCGGTTCTCCGTCTATGAACTTCGTCAAGGGAAGGATCGATGGTGGAAAGCTGATCGATGGCCATGGTGTGGGATGGAGCCTTGCGGGTACGCCCGCGATCGCAAGTGGGCGCGAGGTGACGATCGGCATTCGGCCGGAGCACGTGCGTATCGAGAATGCGGGCCTCAAGGCAAATGTCCATGTGGTGGAACCGACTGGCTCCGAAACGCAGGTAGTCGTCGACTTGGGAGGGACGTTGCTCACCTGTGTGTTCAGGGAGCGTGTTGCGGCGAAGCCCGGGGAGGAGATCGGCATCGGCTTTGATGCGCAAGCGCTCCACCTTTTTGATTCGGCCAGTGGTCAGCGGCTGAACTGATGGCTATGCCGCGCACGTCTTCGCGAGGGATCATTGCCGATGCGGCACAGGCCTGCGCCGCACAGAGCGGCGTCGATGAATGATCCGCTGCTCGCCCGCGTTCCAACCATCGCAGAGCTCCCGGGCAAAAGCCACCACGTCAATCCGCACCGGCGCGACCGTCATTCCTGAGATTCTAGCTACGCCGATCGACCCCATTCCGAACTCATTTTGGGCATCCCCATCTGCGCCAGCAATGCGAGCGGATCAAGAGAGCGGTAGGCCTCTCGCAGACCGTGTTTGAATGCCTCATCGAGACTCGGATGGACCAACGCTCGTTCGTACGCTTGTGAACGATACGCCTAGACGGTAGAAATCGGGCGGGAGACAAGGACGTCCCGGCCGGCTGAAAGCCTCGGGATCCCGGCAAGACATAAAGAGGCAAGCAAAATGGCGGGGCTCTACTTCGAGCAATTTTCGGTTGGGCAAACCTTTGTCCATGAGATCCGACGCACTGTGACCGACATGGACAACATCCTGTTCTCGTCGCTGACCTACAATCCGGCGGCGGTTCATATCGACCATCACTATGCTGCGAGTACCGAGTTCGGAAAGCCGCTGATGAATTCGATCTTCACGCTCGGCCTCATCATCGGCCTGTCGGTCCAGGATACGACGCTGGGAACCACCGTCGGCAATCTTGGCATGGAAGACACGCGATTCCCGCGTCCGGTGTTTGCCGGCGACACGCTGCGCGCCGAGACTAAGGTCGTCGCGGTCAGGGAGAGCAAGTCGCGTCCGACGCAGGGCATCGTCACTTTCGAGCATCGCGGCTTCAATCAGCGCGACGAGGAGGTGGTCTACTGCCGCAGGAACGGATTGATGATGCGGAGGCCGGCATGAAACTACGTTCGCTCCTCTTCGTGCCGGCCGACAGCGAACGCAAATTCGCAAAGGCAGGCGGCGTCGGTGCCGATGCGCTGATCCTCGATCTCGAGGACTCCGTTGCGCCCGGCCGTAAGGCCTTTGCCCGTGATGCCGTCAAGGTGTTGCTGGGCGGAGGGACGCGGAATTGGTCGTTCCTGGTCCGCATCAACCCGTTCGGCACGGGGTTGACGCTGGAAGATCTGGCCGCCGTGGTTCGTCCGGGGCTCGACGGCATTTTGATTCCCAAGGTCAACGGCATCGAGGATGTCGATCTGGTCTCGCATTATGTCGACGTGCTGGAGGTCGCGACCGGCGTCGTGCCTGGTCACGTGAAGCTGCTGGTCGTGGCAACCGAGACGCCGGCCGCGATGATCGGCTTCAATGGCTATGCCCGCAAGAACAAGCGCCTCGTGGCGATGACTTGGGGCGGCGAGGATTTGAGCGCGGAGCTAGGGGCGCTGACGCCGCGAGAAGCCGATGGAAGCTGGACCTTTCCCTATCAGGTGGCGCGTGCGCAGTGCCTGTTTGCCGCCGGCGCTGCCAATGCTGCGGCGCTCGAAACCCTGTACGTCGACTTCAGGGATCAGCAGGGGCTGGCCGAGAGCTGCAAGATCGCGCGACGGGACGGATTTGTCGGCCGAATCGCCATCCACCCTGATCAGGTCGCAACCATTAATGCATGTTTCACGCCGTTGGACGCTGATATCGAACATGCTCGCCAAGTCGTGGCTGCGTTCGCGGCGGATCCGGATGTCGGGACCGTCGGCATTGACGGCAAGATGTACGACATGCCGCATCTGATTGCAGCACGACGAACCTTGGCGTCGATCGGGGAAGGCCTCTCTCATGAACCAGCGGCCAGCGGCTGAACTGGTGTGTGCGGCAGCCGATCTGTGCTTCTGCAGGTGATGGCGCAGAGTTATTGCGTTTCGCTCGGCGAGCACGATCCGGAGGCCGCGGCCGTCGCGGTTCCCTTCATTGAGGATCAGGGCAAATTGCACGGCGGGCTGTTGGCTTCAACCATCAGAACGGGCTTCGACGGGCAGGCGCAGAGGGCGGCATCAAGTCAGAGGCGCAGACGCTTGCTGGATCGTTGCCAGCAAGTGAGGCGTGACAGGGCTTCCTGGGAGCGACCGCCCATCCAAGTTGGTCTCGCCTGGGGCTTGGGCTTGGCGGACGTTTCTAGTCGGATGTGGAGGGTTCTGTTATGTGCGTTTTTCGTTCCTGCTGGCGCGCCTCGGCATGCTGACCTCGCCAGGCCTCGGCCCTTAGTTGTTGACCATTGGGCAGCCGCCCAGCTCGATCGGACGGAACGCTTCCGCCGCCGGAATTGTTTCGACCAACTTATAGAAGTCCCAAGGCGCTTTAGATTCGGCCGGCGTCTTCACCTGGAAAAGGTACATGTTATGGACGTGGCGGCCGTCTCGGCGCACCTTTCCTTCGCCAAACAATGGATCCTTCGACGGCAACTCCTTCATCTTTGCGACGACGGTCTGCGCGTCCGAAGAATCCGCAGCTGCGGCTGCTCGCAGATAATGCAGGGTACCGGCATAGACGCCGGCCTGGATCGCCGTCGGCCGCTTGCCCTTCATCTGCGCGGCAAAGCGATCAGCAAATTTCCGGGTGCCGTCATTGGCGTCCCAATAAAAGCCTTCGGTGAGATACAGGCCTTTTGCGATCGAGAGACCGATGGCATTGACGTCGGTCACTTGCATCAGCAGAGCCGCCAACTCCTGTCCGCCGGCCTGCAGGCCGAACTCGGAGGCCTGCTTGACCGAATTGACGGTATCGCCGGCGGCGTTCGCGAGGGCGACGATCTTCGCCTTGCTGGCCTGCGCCTGCAGCAGGAACGACGAGAAGTCGGATGCGTCGGTCGGATGGCGGACGGAGCCCAGAATCCTGCCGCCTTGGCTCTTCACCACCTCGGATGCGTCGCTTTCGAGCGCATGACCGAAGGCGTAGTCGGCCGTGACGAAGAACCAGGTATCCTTCTTGGCGCGTAGCAGAGCCAGCGCCGTGCCGTGCGCCAAGGCCCAGGTGTCGTAGGTCCAATGCACGGTATTAGGCGAACATTTCCCGCCGGTGAGAAGTGACGTGCCGGGGCCCGAGGCGATGAACGCCGTTTTGGTGCCGCGGACCACTTCTTGCACTGCCAGCGCAACGGAGGAGAACGGCACGTCGAGGATGGCATCCACCTTATCGACATCAATCCAGCGGCGCGCCAGCGATGCGCCGATGTCCGCCTTGTTCTGATGGTCGGCCTGCATCAGTTCGATCTTCAGGTCAGGCTTCTCGGCCTTGAAGTCCTCGATCGCGAGTTTTGCCGCGACGACCGAACCGGGCCCGGCAGAGTCGGCGGCCAGGCCACTGAGATCGGTCAGCACGCCGAGCTTTAGCGTGTTGTTGGCGATCTCGGCCGTCGCCGGACCCGACAGCAGCGCCAATATCGCGACACCGGCGAGCAGCCCGCGGCTTGATTTGAACATGAAGTCCTCCCTGTTGCTTTTTGCTTTCTATCCATACTTGACGGCGGTCAGGTCCGGATTTTCGCGAGTTCTGCCTGCGCCACGTCGATGCGGACCGTGCCGCTCTCGACCAGCGCGCGCGCAACCATGTCGATCTCGTTGCCGATCGCGCCGGCCATGATTGCTACGTTCTGAGCGTGAAGCGCCATGTGTCCGGATTGCACCCCAACGGTCGCCAGCGCCTTCAGGGCGGAGAAGTTCTGGGCGAGACCGACGGCGGCGATGATTCGCGCCAGCCTCTCGGCTGTCGTGACGCCGAGGATCTTCAGGCAGGCCTGTGCGGTTGGGTGGATCTTGGTCGCGCCGCCAATCAGCCCGACCGCCAGCGGCAATTCAATTGAGCCGCTGAGATCGCCATCCTTGTTGATTTCGTAGCGGGTCAGACTGGTGTAACGCCCGCTCCGCGCAGCGAAGGCATGAGCGCCGGCCTCGACCGCGCGGGTATCGTTGCCGGTCGCCAGCACGACGGCGCTGATGCCATTCATGATGCCCTTGTTGTGGGTGGCGGCGCGGTACGGATCGGCCTCGGCGAAATGGTAGGCGCTGAGCATGCCGTCGCGAACCGAGGCGCCGCCGATCTGCTCGAGCTTCCAGACCGCATGCGCGCGGGCCAGCCGCCGATCCGCCAGATTCGACAGGATTCGCAGGAACACGCGACCGCCGCTCCAGGCCGCGATCTGCGGTGCAATCTTTTCCGCCATCGTGTTGACGGCGTTGGCGCCCATTGCGTCGCGCGTGTCGACGATCAGATGCGTGATCACCATGGTGCCGCCGAGCGTATCGAGAACGCGAATCTCGACGTCGCGACAGCCGCCGCCAAGCTTGACCAGCAGTGGATCGCAGCTATCGCAGATGGCCTTGATCTCGTCCCGCTTTTCGAGAAGACGCAGACGGGCCGCGTGCGGATCGGGCACATCGACGGCCTGCACTTGCGCGATCATCAGCGTACCCGAGACCGAGGTCGTAAAGCCGGACTCGTAGGTCTGGCGACCGGCATTGCAGACCGCGGCGACCACGGAGGATTCCTCGGTCGCCATTGGGACGAGGACATCCTCGCCATCGATCTTCATGTTGGTGGCAATGCCGATCGGCACGTTCATCGTGGCGATGACGTTCTCGATCATCCTGTCGGCGAGTTCAGGCGAAAGATTGCCCGTGTTCGCAAGATGCGCCACGGTAGCCGGATCGAGCTCCGCAAAGGAAGCGACCTGGTTGAGCCGTGCATGCGGGGATTTGAGGTGGAATCCACTGATACGCGATGTGCGATTTGCGCCGTGCCGAACCGTCATGTCGCCTCCCGTCGAGCCTTTCGGCGGAAACTGTACCCAGACAGCGGTGCCGACAAGGAACGGTTTGCATAATCTGGACGTGACCCGTACCATCCGTTCGATGGGTACAGTTGGGCCAAAATCGCAATCGAACGGCGCGCGATCGCGCGTCGAAACCATTGTCGCGGCCATCGTGGCGCGGCTCGACCGCAACCATTTGCGTCCCGGCGAGCGTCTGCCGTCGATCCGCACCGCGTCCGAGACATTCGCGGCCTCAAAGAACACCATCGTCGAGGCCTATGAGCGGCTGGTGGCGACCGGCCGCGTCGAGAGCCGGCCTGGCTCCGGCTTCTATGTCTCATTGCATCGCCCAAATACAGCCGAGCAGCCGGACGCGGCGAAGATCGAAACGTTCGATCACGTTTGGTTGCTGCGCGAGCAGCTCGAGAAACGCTATGAGGTGCGCGTCGGCGACGGACGGCCGCCCGCAGCCTGGATGGAGGGCTCCGAGGTCGGGCGCTATCTGCGACCGGTCAGCCAGCCGGGCAAGCGTATCTTGCCGGAGAGCTATGGCAGCCCCTACGGGCTGCTGCCATTGCGCGAGCGCATTGCCGGCATGCTGGCCGAGCGCTCGATCAACGCCGAGCCTTCGCAAGTTCTGCTGACGCAGGGCGCCAACGACGCCCTCGACATCATTGTCCGCCATTTCATCGCTCCGGGCGATCCGGTCCTGGTCGACAGTCCCGGCTATTATCCGCTGTTCGGGAAGTTGCGGCTGGCGCGCGCAGAGCTTGTCGGCGTGCGGCGCAACGCCGACGGTCCGGATCCAGACGATCTCGCCGCCCAGGCAGCGCGCACCGGCGCGCGAGTCTTCTTTACCCAGTCGCTGGCCCACAATCCGACTGGCTGTTCGGTCACACTGCCGATCGCCCATCGTGTGATGCGGATCGCTGCCGAGCACAACATCCGCGTGGTCGATAGCGATCCCTTTGCGGATGTGATGCCGCCGGGCAGTACGCGCCTTGCCGCGCTCGACCAGCTCGAGCGCGTGATCTATGTCGGCACGTTCGCGAAGACGTTGTCGGCAAGCCTACGATCAGGCTTCGTCGCTGCCAATGCTGACACGATCGGCGCATTGGTCGACCTGAAGATGATCACGAGGGGCAATTCCTCGGGCTATGTCGAGCAGATCATCTACGATTTGATCACCAGCGGGCGTTATCGCGGCCATCTCAAGCGGCTGATCCGACGCATCGAGACCGCCGCCGGCGAGGCGTTCGACACTCTGGCGCAACTCGGCCTGCCAGTCTTCGGCCGGCCGCTGGGCGGCTTCTACATGTGGTGTAGCTTGCCGGGCGACACGGACGACAAGGATTTGTCGCGCCGCGCCGCCGAGCAAAGCATCCTGCTGGCGCCCGGATCGACCTTCATCCCCGATTCGCGGCCGTGGCCTGGCATGCGTGTCAACATCGCCTATGTCGGCGACCCGCGCTTCGCCGATTTTATTTCAAAGATGAATTCTCAATAGGAGAGTTAAAGTGCAGCAGATACTGCACCAAGATGACATCCGCTTCGGAAATACGGTGACAGTCCAGGACTGTCACCGTAATTTCTCGCCAGGCCCTGCGCTGGACGATCTCCGTTTGCCAGACCGTTGAGGTGCCGCAGCGGCTGGCACCGATGGCCACGCCAGCATTGCAAGTTCGACAACTCGGCGAAGCTCTCCCGACGTGGCGCCGGCCTGCGGCAAGTTCATCATGGCCTGCAGCACGCCGAGGAAGTGCCATGACAGACCGTCGATGTCGGACGCGGGGGCCAATTCTCCGCTGGCGACCGCATCGTGCAAGATCTTGCTGATGATGGCGCGCTGGCCTGAGACACCCTCCCGCGCGACCGCCTGGCTCGCGGGTGGCAGACCGGCCATTTCCATGCAGGATCGAGCGAGCATGCAGCCGGGGGGGCGCGCCGTCTTGCCGTCTCGCGGCAAGAACTCGTAAAAGAGAGATTCAAGCTGCTCGCGCTTCGTACCGGCTTGAACCGCATTCATCCGCTTCAGGACACGTTGGGCGTAAGTCGAAAGAACCTCCTGGAACAAACCGTCCTTGTCCCGAAACCGTTTGTACATGCTGGAGCGTGACAGACCCATCGCCGTCGTGAGTTGATCGATCGACGATGCTGCGTAGCCGTGGCGCCAGAAGATCTCCATCGCGGAATTGATCACGGTGTCGTCATCGAATTGGGGCTTTCCGCTCATTGAATTCCCGCTTGACTCCTTGGAACAATCGTTCCAACTATCTTGAACTGATCGTTCCAAGATACTCGGAGATCCTCAATGTTCAAGTCCTCACGGCCCGACAGCCGCCCCCGGATCGCCGTCGCCGGCGCAACAGGCCGCGTTGGATCCGCGCTCCTCGCGAGCCTAGTATCTGAACCTTTCGATTTGGTGGCGTTGACCCGAAATCCGAGCGCCCAACGCGTCCCCTCCGGTGTTTCTCTCGCGAGGGTAGACTTCGATGTGCGGTCCAGTCTCGAGGACGCCTTGCGCGGTGCCGATCGGCTTTTTTTGGCCCATGGCACGTCGCCTCGTCAGGTTGCCAACGAGATTGCACTGATCGACGCGGCTGTCGCCGCAGGCGTCGGCCAGCTCGTGAAATTGTCGGCGATGGGGCCGCCCTCACGGTTGCACCCGATGGACTGGCACATGCAAATCGAGGCGCATCTTGCGACCTTCGACATCGGCTACACGGTTTTGCGGCCATCGACCTTCGTCGACATCCTGGCGCGGGCCGGCACTCAAGTTGCCGATGGCTCCTGGGGTGGCGCGGCGGGCGACGGAGTGGTGAACCTGATCGACACCCGCGATGTCGCCGATGCCGCGCGCGTTGCTCTTCTGGACGACGCGCACCCGACTGCTCAGCGCACCTATCACTTGACCGGGCCACGCGCGGTGAGCATGGCTGAGATCGCCGAAGAAATCTCGAAACTCCTTGGTCGGACGGTCACATATCAGCAGCGAAGCGCCGCGGAGCAACGCGACAAACTGCTCGCCTCGGGGCTGAATGAATTTGTGGCGGACTTGCTGGTCGGACTTGATCGTCTTTTCCACGATTCGGCGCTCGCTGAAACGACGTCAACGGTTGAAAACTTGACGGGCCACGCACCGCGGTCTGTCGCGGGCTGGCTGAGCGAAAACATCTCGAAGTTTCAGAAGTAGATCAAAGAGAAGGCGCCAGTTTGGGGGAGGGCCCCATATGATGTTGCAAGATCTATGACACGAGTGGTGCTCCATGACTAGCAAACTCGATGTCTTCATTCCGGCGGAGGGCGGCATTTCCCTTCACGGTTGGCCGTTCGCGCCCGATAGGAAGGGGCCTCATCCGGCAATGAACGATGGCCCACGGCTTCGGCGGCTCTATCCACCACGGGCTGGAGCCGTTCGCCGTCGTTTTCGCAGAGGTGGGCTTTTTGTCATCCTGCTGCATGATCATCGCGGCTTCGGCCGCAGTGGCGGAGACCCCAGCGTTCGAGCAGAATCTCAGAAACTTCATGCCGCACCGGATGGCCTTCGACATGCGCCTGATGAGTGAGCGCTTTCTGAGCGATGGAATAATTCCCGAGGAGGGCGACGTCGAGCGTTTAGCGACCCTGCTTAGCCGCCCGCTGCGCTCCTATCGCGACTTTGCGGCCGAAATTGCGGCCTCGGCCTGATCAGGTCTATCAATTGCGCGCTGAACGGTCGCCATGATCAACAAAAGAAGCTGGTTGATCAAGTAGGAAAAAGATGTATCTTAGTAGGAGCGGAAATGAGCCTGGGACCGACCTGATTGCAACCGGCGGCGCCATTATTGAAAATTATGAAGCAGACCCGCGTCGCTCGGGCGCTGCGCATTCGGGGAGGAGACGGAATGATGTCTGTGAGCGAAGCCGTGCGGGCGAGGAGATCGACGAGGGCGTTCATTGATAAGCCAGTGAGCGCAGATCTATTGCGAAGCATATTGGAAACTGCGGCTAGGTCCCCGTCAGGGGGCAATCTGCAGCCATGGAACGTTTACGTGATGGCCGGTCACGATCTGGCTGAACTGAAGAGGAAAACTCGCGAAAGCCTCAAAGGAGAAAGAGAGGGTGGGGAGTTCAAGGTGTATCCGGACCAGTTGCCGGACACGTTCAATGCCCGGCGCAAGAAAAATGGCGAAGATCTTTACGCGTCGATAGAGGTGCCGCGCGAAGACAAGGCAGGACGTCTGCAGCAGTTCGCACGGAATTACGAGTTTTTCGGTGCTCCCGTAGGGCTGATTTTTGCGATCGATCGTTGTTTTGACAAGCCGCAGTGGGTGCACCTCGGAATGTTCATTCAGACCGTGATGCTGCTTGCGGAAGAAGCTGGCCTCGGTACGTGCGCGCAGGAGGCATGGTCCGCTTGGCCGAAAACCGTATCTGCGCATTTGGGATTGCCTTCAAACCTCGTCGTCTATTGCGGAATGTCCCTGGGCTATGCGGATCTGGCTCACCCCATCAACAAGTTCATGACCGATCGCGTGCCGCTGGAAGAACTCGCAACTTTTCGCGGATTTTGATCGCCGGGGCATCTGGCCAGTGACGCGATTCGACGGGAAAGGGTTCATCCCGATCGGATAACCGGGCGAGGGAGATCCCGTCTGCGGGCTGGATTGTCGACGTCCATACTTCGTTGGTTCGGCGGTCTCCCAGCTCAGCCACGAGCTCGCCCGCTGATAAGGGCCCGACCGCGCATAAAGATACTGTCTGCTATCGAATGAGGTTAGCCACTTTGCGCGCATCCGCAACCGTGAATATCCTGCTCGCGGTTCGCGACGTCAGCGTCGTGTTCGGCGGCATCGTCGCGCTCAACGGCGTGTCCTTTGACATGCACAAGGGCCAGATCCTCGGCTTGATCGGCCCTAACGGCGCCGGCAAGACCACGCTCTTCAACTGCCTGTCGCGACTCTACCAGCCGTCGGCCGGCGATATCCTGATGGATGGCGTAAGCATCCTGTCGCGGCCGCCGCACCGGATCGCCGAGATCGGCATCGGCCGCACCTTCCAGAACGTGGCGCTGTTTCCGAACCTGTCGGTGATGGACAACGTCCGCGTCGGCGCCCATTCGAAGACCTCCAGCGACATCATCAGCGACTCCTTGAAACTCGCCTGGGTTCGGCGCAGTGAGGCCGACGTCAACAAGAAGGTGCACGAGATCCTCGCCTATCTCGACCTCGAGGACGTCGCCCACACCGTTGTCTCGGGCCTGCCCTTCGGCACGCAGAAGCGCGTCGAGCTGGCACGCGCGCTCGCTGCAGATCCGAAGATCCTGCTGCTCGACGAGCCCGCCGGCGGCCTCAACCACGAGGAAGTCCACGTTCTCGGCGATCTCATTCGCCGCATCCGCGACGACCGCCACATGACCGTGCTGCTGGTGGAGCACCACATGGGCCTCGTGATGTCGATCGCCGACCACGTCGTCGCGCTGAATTTCGGCAAGAAGCTCGCGGAA
>NZ_JADPJJ010000072.1:0-1096 GCF_023073375.1 Bradyrhizobium sp. 197
TTGTCCAGCGGATGGATGGGTAACAGAACAGCCCGGATGGATGGGTGACACTGGTTCATGATTTGGTCGGCTGCGGCGCTGCGCTAGCGCAGCGCCGCAGCTTTCGTGTTTTCTGGTCGATGATGCCGATGGGCACGTCGAAGAAGCGCACTTGCCAGCATCCGTCCTCGGTTTCCTCGACGGCGACTTTTTCACCGTCGAGGGCACTGCAGATGTGGATGAGTTCGCCGTGCCATTTGATCTCGCCGTTGGAGCGGACCTGGCGTACCGCGGCTTCGGCTGGATAATCCGGCTCGGGAAGCCGCCTTGGCATCGCACGAGGCGAAGTCCGATAGACGCTGGCAGGTGGGTGCTGGCCAAGCGATTCGTGCGGCCGTTCTTCGTTGTAGTCGCGCACAAATGCCGCGAAGCGACGAGCTTGCGCGGCCTGGGTTGGCGGCGGTGGCCGCATGGCTTCCAGAAGCGTAAGGTGAAAACGCTCGTGTCGGCCGTTCTGCTGCGGATGGCCAGGATCAATCCGTTCATGGCGGATGCCAAGCTTGATCCACCATACCGACAGCGCCGTCAGACCCGTGATCCCGGTCGAGGCGAACGGCGAGCCGTTGTCGGAGCGGATTATCTGCGGCAAGCCGTACTCGCGAAACGCCCGCTCCAGCGGCGGTTGGCACTCGGCATATTGCGTGCTGCCCGTCGCCGCCAGGCTAATCAAATAGCGGCTGAAGCCATCGGTCACCGTGAACGGTTCAACGCGAGAGCCGTCGCCCAGTCGTATCCAGCCCTTGTGGTCGAGGGCCCATACATGGTTGGCGTGCTGAGGCACCGTCAGTTGCCCCATACGCGGCGGCGCACGTCGCCGAGGCCGACGGCTGCTAACCAGTCCCGCTCGTTTGAGAATCTCGCCTGCCGTCGAGGCCGACGGCCAATCGATATCCCCTTGGCGAGCCTCAAGCTTGCTTACGATCTTGCGCGGTCCCCAGCTCGGCCGCTCAAGCCGCAGCCCCACAATCGCATCCACGAGGTGCTGCGGCGTCGCTCGCCCATGCACCCGCGCCGCGTGCGAGCGATCCGTAAGCCCTCCAGGCCCTTCCAGCTGATA
>NZ_JADPJJ010000137.1:0-1072 GCF_023073375.1 Bradyrhizobium sp. 197
GGATGCGGTGGCGGTGGTCTGTGCGGACGAACGCTTGAGCTATGGCGAGCTCAATGCGCGGGCCAACCGCCTGGCGCATCATCTGATCGCACTCGGGGTCACGCCCGGGGATCGCCTTGCGACAATGCTGGATCGCTCCGTCGTCCTGGTGGTGGCACAGCTGGCGATCCTGAAGGCGGGCGGAGTTTATGTGCCGATCGATCGCAGTCTTCCACCAGCGCGACAGAGCTGGATGATGGCCGACTGTGCTGCGCGCCTGGTGCTCACCAACAGTGATGATGATCTGGTCGAGGTGACGATTCCTGTTCTGCCTATTGAGCCGCTCATGACTGGAGCAGGCCTTAGCACCGATCCTGGCTTGGCATTGACCGCCGAGGCTGCCGCCTACGTCATGTACACCTCCGGCTCGACCGGCCTTCCGAAGGGGGTTGTTGTTCCTCATCGTGCCGTAAACCGACTGGTCATCAACAACGGATATGCGCAGTTCAATGCGAGTGATCGTGTGGCGTGGGTGGGCAACCCCGCGTTTGATATCAGTACACTGGAAGTCTGGGCACCGCTGCTACACGGCTCTAGCCTGATCGTGATTCCATACACTGATGCGCTGCAACCAGGGGTGCTGCGCGGCCTGGTTCAGCAGCACCGCATTAGCGTCCTGCATTTGACGGCCGGGTTGTTCAACCAGAGCGCTGCTGATTTGGGCCCGGTGCCGGCGAGTTTGCGGTTGCTATTGGTTGGCGGTGATGCGGTTGATGTGGCGGCAGTCGCACCGATTTTGAGCCAGAGCCGACCGCAACATCTCCTGCATTGCTACGGTCCGACCGAGACGACGACTTTTGCGACAGTCTGCGAGATTACCGCGATTGATGAGACATTGCAGCGGCTCCCCATCGGCCGTCCGATTGCGAACACGCGTGTGTATCTGCTCGATGGCCATGGCGCGCCCGTTCCGTTGGGAGCGGTGGGAGAGCTCTACATTGGCGGGGCGGGGGTCGCGCGTGGCTATCTGAACCGGCCCGAACTGACGGCGGAGAGGTTCTTGGCCGATCCGTTCAGTGGTGAGGTCGGCGCA
>NZ_JADPJJ010000032.1:0-1071 GCF_023073375.1 Bradyrhizobium sp. 197
TTCCAGAAGATGCCGACGGACCAGCGCTGGCGCTACTCGCGCCCGTCCCGGTGCCTGCGCCTGCGGACCCGGCGTTTGCGCCGCCGGCTTGCGCCAGGATCAACAGAGATGAGCTTGCGACGATGGTGGCGATTATCAAAGGCTTGGCGTGGGGCATCTGACGATCTCCTTAGCCATACTTCTATTAACCACGACGCCGCAACGCGGTTCCTGCCTTCTGCGGCACAAGAACACCGCTGCCGTTGCGCTTGTCGATTGGACCAGTTCGTCGAAACGCCCGGTCAAGCCTTCTGCCCTAAGCGGTCCAGCGTGACGCCAATGGCCGTCGAGTCCTCAATGGTCTCTTCTTCGTCTTGCGATCAATGCACCCGACTTGCCGGACGAGCGTCAGTCCTGCACGATTTGCTAAAATCGCTTGGTTCGCTCGCAAGGAGCCGGCGTTTGGGACAGGACCGTGAACGCCCGCCGCCGCGGAGATGAGCGGCCGCCCGGACTGCAGTCCACGGCGGACCACCGCTGTCCCATCCAACTCGCTGTCCGCATCTCAGCCGCGCTTCCGCTGAGAGGTTGGCTTAAACTCCACGACCTCGTGCTGGTCGCACGGATTCGATGGCTCATTTCGCTTCACGATTTGCTCAAGCTCGAGCGCTTCGATGGCGAGTTCATCCGCCAAGCGCTTAAACAGCTCGCACTTTTCTGGGTCCGTCGCCTGCTGACTCATCAGCGCAAAGTCTCTGGCGTCAGCGCGGACCTTTTCCAAACGTCGTCGGAGGTCCTTCATGTGTGCCGGCTCAGCTTCTAAGCTTATCCTCGGCCCGAACAATCAGTTTGCTTGTTCGGATCACGCGGGAGCCAACTACCGAAACAGGATATTGATTCTTTGCGAACTGCCAAATTGGCCGCTTATTCTAGCCACGACGGCTCCCGGGCTGAGGCATCCCAGTTCGGCACTCGCCGGATGATGCATAGAACTAGCATACCTGAAGGGGCATGAATGTTCGAAAGCGCACAGACGCGAGTGTTGCGCCGGACTAGGCTGCGAGCGATCCTAGACGCTCGCGAAGCGCTCGG
>NZ_JADPJJ010000098.1:0-1060 GCF_023073375.1 Bradyrhizobium sp. 197
TGTTCACCACTCAGGCTCCCGTTCTGACCAACAACACTGACGGGATCGGGGCGGATTATGAGCTGGGGATGCGCTTCACCAGCGACGCTTCCGGCGTGATCCAGGCGATCCGGTACTACAAGGCCTCGAACGAGACCGGCACCCATATCGGCCACATCTGGTCGGCCACCGGCCAGGAGTTGGCGACCGTCACATTCACCAACGAAGGCGCATCGGGCTGGCAGCAGCAGACGCTCGCCACGCCGCTCACCATCGCGGCCGGAACGACCTACGTGGTCTCGGTCAACATCAACAGCTACTACGTCTCCACCACGCAAGGCTTCGCGTCTGGCATCAGCAATGGCGGCCTGAACGCTCCGGTCGGCGCCGGCGTCTTCGACTATACCGAAGGCGCCTTCCCGACCGCCACCTATCAGAATGCAAACTATTTCCGCGACGTCGTGTTCGCTGCGAGCGGGACCCAACCCACCAATCACCCCGGCACGGTGAGCATCAGCGGCACGCCGACGCAGAACCAGACCTTGACCGCGACGGTGAGCGATGCCGATGGCCTGCCGGGCAGCATCACCTATCAATGGCAGCGAAGCACGGACGGCACCACGTGGAGCAACATCACGGGCGCGACGGCGAGCACGCTGACCCTCGGGCAGGCCCAGGTCGGCGGCTTCATACGTGTCAGCGCCGTCTACACGGACTCCCTGGGCAGCAGCGAGACCCCGGTGAGCGCCGCGACTGCCACGAAAGTGGCCAACGTCAACGACATCGGCATCGTCACCATCAACGGCACGGCGACCCAGAACCAGACGCTGACCACCAGCGTCGCCGATCCCGACGGCGTCCCGGCCAGCATCACCTATCGCTGGCAGAGCAGCCCCGACGGCACCACCTGGACGAATCTGTCCGCCACGACCGCGAGCCTCACCCTCGACAGCAGCCTGGTCGGCAAGCGGATCCGGGTCAATGCCACCTACACCGACCAGCTCGGCACCGCCGAGAACGCAACCAGCGCGGCCACGGCGACGGTCGGCGCTGCGAGTGCCACCACCACCCTGTTCAGCTC
>NZ_JADPJJ010000095.1:0-1052 GCF_023073375.1 Bradyrhizobium sp. 197
CATCGTTGCAAATGCAGCGGCTGTGGCGCGGTCACGACAGGATCGTTTCCACCCGAGGTAAGGGCGCCGGCGCAATATGGCGTCCGGTTGGCCGCTGTGGTGACCTATCTGTCGGCGGGACAGTTTCTGCCTGAAGATCGGCTCGGGCAAATCCTCTCCGATCTGTTTGGCGTGACCATCTCGGCCGGCACGATCGGACAAATGATCGCCCGGGCTGCCAGCCGGACGCAGGATTTCGCTGCGGCAGTCTGCGAGCAAATCCGCCGGGCACCGGTCAAGCATTTGGATGAGACCGGGTTCTGGGTGGGCGCCACGCCGCAATGGCTGCATGTCGCGGGCACCGCCGGGATCAATGGGCTGGTGCATTATCGCGTCTCACCCAGGCGCGGCGAGGTGCTGACGCAAGCGGCGCATATCGTTGTGCACGACCATTGGACATCCTATTTTCAGATGTCCGGTGTCACGCATGCGCTGTGCAATGCGCATCACCTGCGCGAGTTGACGGCGCTGGTGGACATCGATGGCGAGGCCTGGGCCCGGCGCATGCGCGGGTTGCTCCGCTGCCTGTGCCACGAGGTCAATCTGGCGTCAGAGCATCCAACCGACCAGACAGGCGCGCTGCGTCCCAACAGAATCCGCGCCGCCGAGCGACTTTATGACCGCATTATCCGCGCCGGTATCGCCTGGCACGAGGCGCTACCCGCGCTGCCTCGCGACATCAAGCGCGGGCGGATCAGACGGCGCACGGGCCATAATCTCCTGTTGCGCCTCAAGTTACATAAAGCGGCGGTGCTGCTGTTCCTGCACAACTCGGCGGTGCCGTTTACCAACAACGAGGCCGAGCGCGATGCTCGGATGATGAAATTGCGGCAGAAGATCTCTGCCGGCTTCCGCACCTCACAAGGCGCAGACAATTTCGCCACGCTTCGCACCCTGATCGGTACCGCTCGAAAGCGCGGATGGAACATGCTCGAAACATTGTCCCGATGCCCCACACAACTCATCCACAAACTCAGCGTCGCCTAACCGAGCAAACGGACCTGGGCAGTTAC
>NZ_JADPJJ010000039.1:0-1017 GCF_023073375.1 Bradyrhizobium sp. 197
CGGGGCCTGGAGCTACGCCGGCAACGGCGCCCATGATGAGCTGACCGCGGGCCAGCAGGTCCAGGACCAGTTCACGGTGACCAGCCAGGACGGCACCGCGAGCGGCATCGTCACGGTGACCATCACCGGCAGCAACGATGCGGCCACGGTCTCGTCGGACTCGAAGCCCGTCACGGAAGGCGACACTGCCGCCGCGTTGAACGCCTCGGGCCAGCTCACGATCGTGGATCCCGACAGCGGTGAAGCCCACGTCGTGGCCCAGAGCAACGCCCACGGGACCTACGGCGACTTCACGATCGATGCCAACGGGGCCTGGAGCTACGCCGGTAACGGCGCCCACGACGAGCTCACCGCCGGCCAGCAGGTCCAGGACCAGTTCACGGTCACCAGCCTGGACGGCACCGCGAGCGGCATCGTCACGGTGACCATCACCGGCAGCAACGATGCGGCCACGGTCTCGTCGGACTCGAAGCCCGTCACGGAAGGCGACACTGCCGCCGCGTTGAACGCCTCGGGCCAGCTCACGATCGTGGATCCCGACAGCGGTGAAGCCCACGTCGTGGCCCAGACCAACGCCCACGGGACCTACGGCGACTTCACGATCGATGCCAACGGGGCCTGGAGCTACGCCGGCAACGGCGCCCACGACGAGCTCACCGCCGGCCAGCAGGTCCAGGACCAGTTCACGGTGACCAGCCAGGACGGCACCGCCACCGGCACGGTGACGGTGACCATCACCGGCACCAACGACGTAGCGTCGGTGAGCTCGGACTCCAAGTCCGTGACCGAGGGCGACATTGCCGCGGCACTGAACACCAGCGGGCAGCTGACCATCACCGACCCGGATACGGGCGAAGCCCATGTCGTGGCGCAGAGCAATGTTCATGGCAGCTATGGCGACTTCAGCATCGATGCCAGCGGGGCCTGGAGCTACGCCGGCAACGGCGCCCATGATGAGCTGACCGCGGGCCAGCAGGTCCAGGACCAGTTCACGGTGACCAGCCAGGACGGCACCGC
>NZ_JADPJJ010000106.1:0-986 GCF_023073375.1 Bradyrhizobium sp. 197
GCGGCCTGGGCAGCGGCCAAGGCGCCCGGTCCGCTGCATGCGTTTTTCGTGCGCATCCGCGCCCGGCGCGGCCATCAGATCGCCGCGGTGGCTGTGGCCCGGAAGCTCACCGTGCTTTGCTGGCATTTGTTGACGAAGGGCGAGGATTACCTGTGGGCGCGCCCGGCACTGGTCGCCATCAAGACCCGCGCGATGCAGCTTCAAGCCGGACATCCGCAACAGAAAGGCAGCCGGCGTGGGCCAGCGTATGCCTACAACATCAAGGCACTGCGCGACCGCGAGATGTTGATTGCCGCACAGGCGGAGCAAAGCTACGAGCGCTTGGTGACGCAATGGAAACCACGGCGGCCAAAAACCGGCGCGCGGGCGCCTCAACTCGGCAAGACAAAATAGGGCAGCCTGGTGGCGCTTGCAGCCGATGCGCCACGCTTCGCCACGAGGTCGCCCGCCCACCAAGGATAATCCCGCCTGACGGCAAGTGCCAGCCAGGAATGCAGTCCCGTTCCACGCCAGCATGCCGCCGTGCTCGGGCCGGTCAAGGCCAAGCCTTGCGGTGGCCGCAAACGCGGCCAGCCTTGACCGCCCCTGCGCGCGGCGGCTGCGAGATCGATGGCCGGGACGGAAGAATGGCCCGCGGCGCAGCCGAACAAAAGAATGGACGTCCGCGATTTCTGCAATCGTCATCTCGGTCATGAAAAAAAACGCTTGTCCATCTCATCCGTCGTCCGCAAGTGTTTCCAGTGCTCGGCCGGGAAGTCGTAGAACGCCAGTAGCGTGTCTCGATCCTTGCTCAGGCAATCGGCGGCCTTCTCGTACTTCAGCGCGTAGCTCTCGATGAAGGTGTCGAACGCCAGCTCGGCGGCGAGCTTCGTTTCAGCCATCCAGATCTCCTGCAACGCGCGTTTGGCCTTCGGCTGCTGGCTCTTCGGCAACTTGGCGAGCACGTTGGCGGTCTTGTGCACCCAGCAGCGCTGCTCGCGCGTTTT